>JAUHZW010000071.1 GCA_030425745.1 Actinomycetes bacterium | reverse complement strand
ACTCCTCGAGCAGGGCGCCGTGGACGACGACTTCATCGCCTCGGCGACATCGGGGTGGGACTCCGTCCGTGACGCGTGTGAGCGGGCCTCGTGGGACGACCTCGTCGCCGGCAGCGGCGTTCCGCGCGAGCAGATCGACGAGTGCGCACAGATCCTCGCGGAGTCGAGGAACGGCATCTTCATGTGGGCCATGGGCCTCACCCACCACACCAACGGCACCGATGCCATCCGGGCGCTGGGAAACCTCGCTCTCGCCCGGGGCTTCCTCGGCCGACCCGGCAGCGGGCTCATGCCGATCCGCGGGCACTCCAACGTGCAGGGCGTCGGATCGGTCGGCGTCTCACCGCAGATGAAGGACGCCTTCGCCACTGCGCTGGCCGATCGCTACGGCATCGATCCGTCGATGCCCGCCGGCTACGACACCTACTCCGGCATGGCGGCGGCGCACGAGGGCACAGTCGACGCAGCCGTGATGCTCGGCGGCAACCTGTGGGGCAGCAACCCGGACTCGCTGTGGGCCACCGAGGCCCTCGGACGCATCGGAACGACGGTGTCGCTGACCACGAAGCTGAACCAGGGCCACTTCCACGGGCGGGGCCGCACGTCGCTGGTGCTGCCCGTTCTCGCCCGCGACGAGGAGGAGCAGGCAACCACGCAGGAGTCGATGTTCAACTACGTGCGGCTCTCCGACGGCGGCTCCCCCAATGTGGCGGGTGAGATGCGATCGGAGGTCGCGATCCTCGCCGGGATCGCCGAGCGCATCCTGCCCGAGGACCGCTTCGACTGGGCCGAGCTGACCTCCCATGACGGTCTGCGGCGCGCCATCGCCGCGAGCGTGCCCGGCTACGAGCAGGCCGCCACCATCGGCAGCAGCCATCGGGAGTTCACCATCCCCGGGCGGGTCATGCATGAGACCCGTTTCCCCACCGAGGACGGTCGCGCCCGCTTCCACGCCGTCCCGCTGGGTGATCGCGCGTCGCACGAGGGGTTCACCGTCATGACCATTCGCTCGGAGGGTCAGTTCAACACGGTGGTCTACGACGAGGAGGACCTCTACCGGGGCAACAGTCGCCGCGACGTCGTCATGATGAGCGCCGACGACGCCCGTGCCCTCGGAGTGCGGGAGGGCGACGCGGTGACGGTCAGCAACGAGGTCGGGTCCATGCGCGTGCATGCTGCGATCGTCGACATCCGCAGCGGCAACCTCGCGATGTACTACCCCGAGGCGAATGTCCTCGTGGGCCACGAGCGCGATCCGGAGTCGCTGACCCCGGCCTTCAAGGCCGTACGCGTGACCGTGGAGCCTGCGGCGACCTAGGCTCTCGGGCATGTCCGACTCCACCGCAACTCCCACGGCAACTCCCACGGCGCCATCCGGAGAATCACCACGGCAGCAGTTCCTCCTGCGCTATGAGAAGCACACCGACCTCGTGCTCTCCGGCCTCGCACTGCTGTATCTCGTGACCTACTCCATCCAGAGCATCTGGTACGACCCGGCCGCAGAGTGGTACGGCTGGCTGGTCGGATTCGGCATCGCCCTGTGGATCCTGTTCGCACTGGACCTCGCGTTCCGCTTCACGCTCGCCAGCAGCAAGAAGCGGTTCCTCAAGCGCAACTGGCTCGACACCATCACCGTGGTCATCCCGCAGTTCCGCGCCCTGCGCGCCCTGCGCGCCTTCACCCCCAACGGCGTCCTCGCCCGCGGCAAGGGCAAGGGGGTGATCTCCGGCGGCGCGGCGACCACCGCGGCGCTGGGCACCGTGATCATCGTCTGGGTCGGCAGCCTCATGGTCCTCAACGCCGAGCGCGGCGCCCCGGACGCCGAGATCACCAACATCGGCGATGCCGTCTGGTGGGCGTTCGAGACGGTGACGACGGTCGGCTATGGCGACTTCGTCCCGGTCACGTGGGTCGGCCGGTTCATCGCGGTGCTCATCATGCTGGTGGGCATCAGCGTCCTCGGTGCGGTCACCGCGACGCTCTCCGCCACGCTCGTGAAGTCGCGGAACTCGTCGTCGGGCTCCGCGCCCACCGATCAGGGCGACGCACCGGCACCTGCCTCCGCGGATGACGCAGCTGCGTTGCGCGCCGACCTCGCGGAGATCAAGCAGATGCTCGCAGCGATGCAGGAGCGGCTGGACCAGCAGGAGAACCGTCGGTGAGACGCGCGCTCGCAGCGTGCGCCGCGATCGTCGCCCTCACACTCGTGCCGTCGGTGGCCCACGCCGCTGATGCGCCGACCCTGCAGGTCCGGCAGGCGGAGGTGGCCGGCACCACGATCGCCTACGCCGAGCTCGGCAGCGGCGATCCACTGGTGCTGCTCAACGGCACCGCCTCACCGATGAACGAGTGGGACCCTGCGCTGCTCCAGGCCCTCGCGGCCCACCATCGGGTGGTCGTCCTGGACTATCCGGGCCTGGGACTCTCCGGGCCGGCGCCTGCCCGATGGACCTTCCCGCGTGGAGCGGAATGGATCTCCGCGTTCATCGACGAGGCCATCCCCGAGGGTCGCGCCGACGTGCTGGGCTGGTCGATGGGCGGGTTCATCGCCCAGCAGCTGGCGCAGCGGCATCCTGAGCAGGTCCGCCGGCTCGCGCTGGCCGCGACCAACCCGGGCGGTGACGCCGCGGTGCTCGGCCCCGAGTGGGTGCAGCAGGCCGACAGCGGCGGCGACCTCGACGACTACCTGCTCACCAACTACCCGCCCGGGCGACGTGCGGCGGGGCAGCGGTTCCTCGACCGCGTCGAGGGCGCCATCTCCTCCGGCGCCTACCCCGAGGAGACCGTGCCGGCGCGCACCGCGCGCGCGATGGTCCGGGCTGAGGATCCCTGGCTGCGCAGCAACGCCAACCTCGACGGCCTGCGGTCGTTGCCCGCTCCCACGCTGGTCATCACCGGGGAGCAGGACGTCATCACTCCCCCGGTGAACAGTCGCCGCATCGCGCGCGCGATCCCGCAGGCGCGTCTGGTGCTCGTCCCCGATGCCGGGCACTCCTTCCTCTTCCAGCAGCCTCGACGCACGGCACGCACCATCCACGCGTTCCTGACCGACTGAGTTCCTCGCCGATCCGGAGTGAACTCCCAGGGAACTCCAAGCCTGACTTCCTAGCGTGACGGCCATGAGCAACCACCGAGGAACAGATCTGACGACCGCCTCCGTGTCCCGGCGCGGCTTCCTGCTGGGCTCCCTCGCTGCGAGCCTCGGCGTCACCGCCGCCGGAGGCACCGCGCTGCTGCTGAGCTCGACGCCGGCGCGCGCCGCCGAGCGGTTTCCCGTCGACGTCATGGGCGACTACTCGTTCATCGACTCGGGCACCGGATGCGAGGTGCGGGTGACCGTCCGCAACGGCGTACGACGGATCCGCTCCAACGGCCTGCCGAACCACTCGACCGGTCAGTTCCCGAACTCGCGCAACCCCAACTCGATCTCGGCGCAGAGCTACGACTACTCCTTCCCCACGTCGCCGGCGCGCTCGCGCTCCGCGCAGGGCTATGTGATCCCGCAGTCCTTCGGCATCGCCGTCAACGGCGTGCTGTTCGATCCGATCGCCGCCGAGTACTACAACAACGACCGCAACAGCGGGTGGAACCTGAACCCGCTCAGCCCGAAGGTCAACCTCGGCCTGGACCACAACCACGCCCATGTCCAGCCGACGGGTGCGTACCACTACCACGGCATCCCCGACGGCCTCGCCGACCAGATCGACACCGGGCGCCATGCTCCGCTCATCGGCTGGGCCGGCGACGGCTTCCCGATCTATCTCGACCGTGGCTACCGGTCAGCGCGCGACAAGGGCAGCGGCGTCAAGCAGCTGACGTCGTCCTTCCGACTCAAGAAGGGCACCCGACCGAGCGGGCCCGGCGGTGCCTACGACGGCACATATGTCGAGGACTACGAGTACGTCGCCGGGGCCGGGGATCTGGACGAGGCGAACGGTCGCGTCCAGGTCACGCCGGAGTTCCCGCGGGGCACGTACTGCTACATCCTGACCGAGGAGTTCCCGGTGATCCCGCGGGCATTCGTCGGCTCCGTGGCGACGTCGTTCGCGAAGACGGGCCCGGGGGGCGCCGGTGGCCAAGGGGGTCAGGCTCCGGGTGGCCAGGCTCCGGGAGGCCAACGTCCGGGTCCCGGCGGCCAGCGGCCGGATGGGCCTCCGCCGGGCGGCCCCGGCGGCCAGCGACCCCCGCGTCCCCCGCGCCGATAGCTCGTCGCTGGTCGGTCAGGCGAGGGCGCGACGGGCGATCAGGGTGATCAGGGCGTCCCAGTCCGCGTCGGCCATCGGCGATGGCGTGACGTCGTCGACGATCTTGCCGAGCGTGTAGGCCTGGATGAACACCGCGCCCGCGCGCGGGGAGAAGTCCCGGTTGAGGAAGCCGCGCTCCTGCGCGGCGGCGAAACTGGCCTCCAGCGCATCGGTCAGCCCCGACTGGACCTCGCCGAGGCTGGTGCGGAAGCGCTCATTGTGCTCGGCCTTCGCCAGGATGCGGGCCCGCTCGAAGCGCAGGGACTCCCGCGCCCGGGCCTGGGTGATCCGAGTGATCTCCTCCAGCCGGGCCAGGAACTCCTCCTGGTCGGCCGAGCCGTCGACGATGGCCCGGATCGCCACGGCCGACTCCTCCACGCGGCGAGCGAACCGCGTCAGGTAGGCCGCCTCGAGCAGCTCGGAGAAGTCGTCGAAGAAGTGGTAGAGCGACCCGCGGGTGATCCCCGTCTCGCGCAGCACGAGATCGACCTTGATGTCCTCGACGGGCATCCGGTCCATGAGGTCAACAGTCGTGTCGACCAGACGCTGGCGGGTGGCGTGGTCGACGGAGCCCCGTCCCATACCGCGATCCTAGTGTCATGTGCGGATTTCCGAATATCCGGTGACTCGGCCAACCTGATGCCGCTGCCACTCCTTCGCACCTGCAGAAGGGGGATCCACGACCCCTCGCGTGGCCGACGAGGCTGAGCCTCCCATCACACCGACGGGCCCAGCCCGAAGAGAGGAACCACCGTGAGCGTCACCGACGAGTATCTGGCGAACAACGCCACCTACGCCGAGAGCTTCTCCGGCCCGCTGCCCCTTCCGCCCTCCAAGGGCGTGGCCGTCGTCGCCTGCATGGATGCCCGACTCGACGTGGCCGCCGTTCTCGGCATCAACGAGGGTGAGGCGCACGTCATCCGCAACGCCGGTGGAGTCGTGACCGCCGACGAGATCCGGTCCCTGGCCATCAGCCAGCGTCTGCTCGGCACCCGCGAGATCATCCTCATCCATCACACGGACTGCGGGATGCTCACCTTCACCGATGACGAGTTCCGCGAGGGCATCGCCGACGAGACCGGCATCAAGCCCGAATGGGCCGCCGAGGCCTTCGACGACCTCGAGGAGGACGTCCGCCGCTCCATCAAGCGGATCACCAGCAGCCCGTTCGTCCCCCACACCGATCAGGTGCGCGGATTCATCTTCGATGTGGCGACCGGCCGCCTGACCGAGGTCACGGCCTAGCTCCCGCACGCGAGTGGTCAGCTGTCGGGGTCGATTCTGCGCTCGACATCCCGACAACTGACCACTCGCGGAAGAAGGATGAGTGAGGGCGGTCAGCCCTGGGACTGCTGGCCCGGACCATTGCCGGGACCGTTGCCCGGGCCGTTGCCGCCCATCGGGCCCGGGAGCATGTCCTCGAGGTCCATGCCCTCGCCGAACTCGTCCATGAACTGCTGCAGCATGTCCTCCATGCCCTGACGCAGCTGATCGCCGTCCATCTCCTGGCCCGGGCCGAAGCCCTCCATGCCACGGCGGTCCATGTCGCCGTCACCGAAGCCACGGCCTTCCATGTCACCGAAGCCACGGCCTTCCATGTCACCGAAGCCACGGCCTTCCATGTCACCGAAGCCACGGCCCTGGCCCATGCCCTCGTCATCGTGACTGTGACCGCCCATGCCGCGTTCGCCCTGCTTGCCCTGGCCGCGCATGCCGTCGTCATCACCGAAGCCACGGCCTTCCATATCACCGAAGCCACGGCCTTCCATGTCACCGAAGCCACGGCCTTCCATGTCACCGAAGCCCTTGCCCATGGGGCCGTCGGCCTGATGCTCGGACCAGTGATCATCACCGTGACCGCGGCCCTCGCCATCGCCCACCACCAGGCCCGCGGCGAAGCCACCGGCACCGGCGACGATGATCAGCCCGGCAGCGACCACGCCGCCGACGATCTCGAGGATCGTCCGGGTGCTGGTGCCGCCGGATGCGGGGGCAGCCTGCTCGGCATCGGGAGCCGCGCCGTCGTCGATCGGCTGCTGGTCGGCCAGCTCCACCGGCTCGACTGCCGCGATGGGCTCTGTCGGAGTGGCGTCCGGGACACCCGCATCAGGGGAGTCAGGGGTGTTCTCGTCGGTCATGACAGTTCCTTCTGGTCAGGTGCTCGGGCACTCGATCGGATGTGTCCATGATGCGGTGGCCGTGTCAGGGAGTCATGCCAGACATGTTCGAGGAATGTCAGGGCTCGGGGCAGGCCGACCACAGCCCGGCACCGGACTCCTGCGCCGCGGCCTGCGCGGCGGCGAGTTCCGCACGCCAGGCGTACGGCACATCGGTGTACTGCCGCTCGTAGGCGAACCCACCGGCGACGGCCTCCTCGTTGAACAGTCGCAGGGAGCCGTCGGGCAGCACGCGCCACACGTAGGCCAGCACGCGGTCGTAGCGGTCGTAGTAGCCCTGGGTGTCATCGAGCTCGAGCACGATGGACTGGCCGTCGAGGAGCTCCTTCGCGAAGTCCGAGGCCTCCGGGCCGAAGCACTCGACCGGGGAGTCCGGCTTGACGGTCTCGGGGGTGTTGATGCCGATGAGCCGCACCGACACCTGATCGCCGTCGATCGTCACCTTCACGGTGTCACCGTCGACGACACGGTCGACGACGAGCCCGGTGAGGACCTCGCCGCGGGGTTCGCGATCGGGCACCTGCACCGCGGCCGCCGCAGCACTCGCGGCTGTCGTCGCAACACCCGGTTCCGCATCGTCGCCGCAGCCCGCCAGCAGAAGGGCAGCACTCACCGCCGCCACCGTGGCCGTGCGTCGTGCCCTCACCCTCCTGACGCTAGCGGCCAAACCCACTTGCCCTGCATCCACGGTGCCGTTCCTGCCAGACTCGGGGGATGGCAAAGAAGGACGAGACCCCGCACCGGAGATCCACCGATGTCCCGGTGAAGCGCATGCCCAAGCGGGTCTATGAGAAGGAGCTCTTCCGTCTGCAGGCCGAGCTCGTCGAGCTGCAGGAGTGGGTGCGCAGCACCGGGGCCCGGCTCGTCATCATCTTCGAGGGCCGCGATGCCGCGGGCAAGGGCTCGACCATCAAGCGTGTCACGCAGTATCTGAACCCACGCGTGGCCCGGATCGTCGCCCTCCCGACGCCGACCGAGCGCGAGCGCACCGAGTGGTACTTCCAGCGGTACATCGCGCACCTGCCGGCCGCCGGTGAGATCCGCCTGTTCGACCGATCCTGGTACAACCGCGCGGGCGTCGAGCGCGTCATGGGGTTCTGCACCCCCGACGAGTACCGCCGCTTCCTGCACCAGACCCCGATCTTCGAGCGACTGCTCGTCGAGGACGGAATCCTCCTGCGCAAGTACTGGTTCAGCGTGAGCGACGCCGAGCAGGAGCGCCGGTTCAAGTCGCGCCTCGAGGACCCCATGCGGCGCTGGAAGCTGTCGCCCATGGATCTGGAGTCGATCACCAAGTGGGAGGACTACTCGCGCGCCAAGGACGAGATGCTCGTCCACACCGACATTCCCGAGGCCCCCTGGTACGTGATCGAGGCCGACGACAAGCGCACGGCACGGATCAACATGATCCATCACCTGCTCTCGACGATCCCCTACTTCGCCGCAGCCCGGCCACCGCTCTCGCTGCCGAAGCGCCCGGAGCCCACCGGCTACGAGCGCCCGCCCCGCGAGCTCAACCACTACGTGCCCGATCACGCCGCCGACGTCGTCGCGGCCGCTGAGGCACGGCAGCAGGAGAAGGAGCGCAGGAAGTCCGCTGAGGGCGCGGACTGACCCTCGCCCGCCCTACCGTAGGAGGGTGAGCGGCCACGTCGGAGTGAGCGGGCTGCTGCACTACGACCGCCGGAACCTGCCCGGCGATCTCATGGCAGCGGTCACGGTGACCGCGTACCTCATCCCGCAGGTCATGGCGTACTCCAGCCTCGCCGGCCTGCCGCCGCAGACCGGGCTCATCGTCATCGTCGCGACGCTCGTGCTGTACGCGCTCATCGGGTCATCGCGCCTGCTGTCCGTCGGCCCGGAGTCGACGACGGCACTGATGACCGCGGCGGTCCTGGCGCCGCTGGCATTCGGCGATCCGAGCCGCTACATCGCCCTCGCGGCGACCATGGCGCTGCTCGTCGGCGGCTACGCCCTGCTCGCCGGCGTGCTGCGCATCGGCTTCATCGGTGATCTGCTGTCCAAGCCCGTCCTGGTCGGGTACATGGCAGGCGTCGCGGTGATCATGATCGTGAGCCAGATCGGCAAGGTCACCGGTGTCGAGGTTGCCGGGAACACGATCGTGGAGGACGTCCGCTCGTTCAGCACGTCTCTCGTCGAGACCGGTCCGCACTGGCCGACTCTCGCGATCGGCGCATCCGTCGCCGTCCTGCTGCTGGCTCTGACCCCGCGGTTCCCGCGGATCCCGATCCCGCTGATCGTCATGCTGGCCGCGACACTCGTCGTCAGCATCCTCGATCTGGAGTCGATCGGCGTCCAGACCGTGGGGCAGGTCAGCACGGACGGCTTCGAGTTCGGGCTGCCGTCTCTGGCCGGCGAGGATCTGAGCCTGCTGCTCCTGCCCGCTCTGGGCATCTTCATCGTCGGCTACACCGACAACATCCTCACTGCGCGCGCCTTCGCGAGCCGGCGCGGAGAGCGCATCCACAACAACCAGGAGTTCTTCGGCATGGGTGCCGCGAACGTCGGCTCATCCCTCGTCGGTGGCTTCCCGGTCAGCTCCAGCGCCAGCCGCACCGTCATCGCCGAGGCGAGCGGGGGTCGCACCCAGCTCTACTCGATCCTGACCGCTGCCCTGGTGGTCATCTCGGTCCTTGCGTTCTCGTCCGTGATCTCGGCCTTCCCGACCGCGGCGCTCGGGGGTGTGGTCGTCTACGCGGCGATCCGACTCGTCGACGTCGATGAGTTCCGTCGACTGCGGCGGTTCCGGCGCCGCGAGTTCCTCCTGGCCATCGCCGCCACCGCGGGCGTGCTGCTGTTCGACATCCTCTACGGCGTGCTGGCTGCGGTGGCGATCTC
>JAUHZW010000070.1 GCA_030425745.1 Actinomycetes bacterium | reverse complement strand
GGGATCGGAACTGCACGGATCGCTCCAGACCCGCTTGATGGTCAGTGCCGGTGCCCTTGATCGCGCCGCAGAGACCGGCGATACCGCGGGGCTCATCGAAGCGCTCACCCAGACGATGAATGTTCTTCGCGAGCCGTTCGAACCATCAGCTGCGCCACTGTCCGTCAACGTCCTCCTAGAGCGGCACGTGGGACTGTGGGATGGACTCATGGAGATCGACACCGCTGTCGCCGAGGGCGCCGCCGTGGACTCCGAGGCGGAACTCGCCGCCATCGGAGCGGTGGTCGAGGAGGCACTGTCCAATGCCTACCGGCACGGCCATGCGACCGTCGCCACCGTGACCGTCGAACCCGGTCCCACAGTCACCGTCCGGGACAACGGCGTCGGCGCAGGGGGCGGAGCAGACTCGTCCGGAATGGGCCTGCGTCGCCTGCGCAGCCTCGGAACCGTGGAGTTCACACCCGAGCCCGGCTCGACCCGGTTGACCGTCCATCTGGGCGCTCAGGCCGTGATGCAGCCCTAGTGGCAGCGCAGGGAACGTGAGTGTGGGGGGATTCCTCCCCACCTTGGCCCCAACGCCCAACCGCCGCCCGGTGAATCCACCAGACTTGACGCATGAACCAGACACAGGCCACACGTGCACTCATCGTCGATGACGACGACTTCCTGCGAGTGCTGCTCGCGCGGACACTGCGCGACTTCGGCTTCGACGAGGTCCTGGACTGTGACAACGCGGCGGACGGCATGCGCACCGCCCGGCAGGTTCCGCTGAACCTCGCCGTGCTCGACCTCGATCTCGGCGCTGGACCCAACGGCATCGACCTCGCGCACGGGCTGCGCAAGGCGCAGCCCAAGATCGCCATCGCCGTGCTGTCCACCTACCGCGATCCACGGCTCCTGGGCGCGAACCGTGAGCTGCCCACCGGCGCGATCTACCTGTCCAAGCGGGACGTCCAGGATCTCGATCTGCTGGAAGAACAGCTGCGCACACTCCTCGACTGGCCTCGAGACGCACGCCCCGCCCCGCCCGAGACACGGATCGACGGCCGCAAACTGAGCGACAACCAGATCGCGGTGATGCGCCTGGTGGCCGAGGGCTACTCCAATGCGGAGATCGCCAAGCGCCGTCACCTGACCCCACCGGCCGTCGAGAAGGCCATCTCGCGGCTGGTCAAGCAGCTCGGCATCGACCCGGGTGAGGGCGACAACGTCCGGATCCTGATCACCCAGGAGTTCATGCGCCTGTCGGGCAGCAGCGAGGTCCGCCGTTCCTGATCCACCCCGCCACGCAGGTATATATTGCGTGACTCTTGATATATTTCGTGTGTGCCGTCCTCGCTCCTGCGCGATGCCCGCTCCCGTCTCCGCCTGACTCAGGCGCAGGCCGCGACCCTGCTGGCCACGAGCCAGACCAACATCAGCGCATATGAGAGCGGTCGCCTGCAGCCCGGTCCCCTCGTGGCCGAGCGAATCGCGGCACTCTCCTCGTTGACGTCGAGGTCGATCTACGGCACTTACTCGGCGAGCACGCTGCCAAGCACGGCGGCGGCGATCCGCCGGGACCTATCCATCGACCAACCTGAGTCCGCCACCCTCCGCGTGATCATCCAGGCCAGCGATGACTTCGCGCGTCTCGATCAGCCGGAGGATCACGCCTTGTTCCTCAGTGAACCCTCCCCCACTGGCTCAGCGCGTTGGGATGCACTTCTCGCCGGACTCGCCGTGCACCTGTGCCGAGAGGCCGGCATGGACCGAACTCCGTGGTGGACAACCGATCCGAGTCGCACCCTCGATGACATGTGGTGGTTCGGCCGAGCCGCCGTCGTTCCGAGCATGCGGGCTCACGCCCTGCAGTCATCGATCGCCAGCATGCGTTCGCGCGGGATCGCCTTCAGCCGCAGGAATCTGGAGTCCGTATGACGAATCTGAGCGCCGCCCGTGTCACTGCCCTTCTCACCGAGCTGGGCGAGCGTCTCGCCGGCCGCGGGATCGAGGGTGAGATCTACGTCGTGGGCGGCGCAGCCATGATGCTCGCGTACAGCCGCGAACGCATCACCCGGGACATCGACGCCGTCGGAATCCCGCAAGCCGAGATCGACGCAGAAGCCGCGGCGATGGCTGCCGAACATCGAGACCTGAGCAGCGACTGGCTGAATGCCCGGGTCCTCCCGATGCTGCCCCGTGGGGTCGACGCCGAGCGACTGCAGGTTCTGGGTGCCCCAGGGCTCACGGTGAATGTGGCATCGCCACGATGGCTGCTGGCGATGAAGGCCCGCGCGGCACGCGTCGATCGCGATCTCGACGACCTGTGGGTGCTGTGCCAGATCATCGGCCTCCGCACGGTGGCGGAGGTGTGGCAGATCTGCGACGACGTCTGGGGCGAGGACATGCTGCGAGACGACGTCATCGAGCTGGTGACGCAGGACCTTCAGTCCCGCGGCCTGCGATAGGAAGGAGCCACGATGGAGCGACGCGAACTCACGGCGGACGAACTCGTGGGAGTGGGTCACGGGCTGCCGGCGTGGACGGTTGAGGACGGATGGCTTGAGCGCACCGTCCGGGCACCGTCGTTCGCCACCGGCATCGCCTGGGTGTCGGCCGTGGCTGCGGTGGCCGAGGAGATGGACCACCACCCGGACATCGACATCCGGTACCGGCGCCTCACCTTCCGGATCCGGACACACGATCTGGACGCGCTCACGACTTGGGACGTGGCACTCGCTCATCGGATCGACCAGATCGTCGACGCGCCGGGCGAGCAGGTCACCGACTAGGGCGGGGACTACCAGCCGAGCTCGAGGTACTCGTCCGGATCCGGCCCGGTGCGCCGCCCGCTCTCGAGGGTCGCGATAGTCGCCATGTCGTCTGCGTCGAGCACGAAGTCGAACACATCGATGTTCTGGGCGATGCGCACCGGGGTAATCGACTTGGGCAGCACAATGAGCCCGAGCTGCAGATGCCATCGGATCATGACCTGAGCAGTCGACTTGCCGTGCTTCTCTGCGATGACGGCGAGCGTCGGATCATCCAGCAGCTGACCCGAGGCCAGGGGACTCCATGACTCGGTGGCGATGCCCAACTCCGCATGCAGCTCACGCAGGGCGGTCTGTGGACTCCACGGATGCAGCTCCACCTGGTTGAGGACGGGAACCACGCCCGTGGCGTCGATGATCGCACGCAGAGCCGGCTCCTTGAAGTTGGAGACGCCGATGGAGCGCACCCGTCCCGAGGCGCGCAGGTCGACGAGGGCCCGCCAGGTGTCGACGTACTTGTCGAACTGCACGCACTGCCAGTGGATGAGGTAGAGGTCGAGCTGCTCGAGGCCGAGCTTGCCCATGCTCAGGTCGAAGGCGCGCATGGCCTCGTCGTAGCCGTGGTCGGGGTTCCACAGCTTCGTCGTGACGTAGATGTCATCGCGCGCGAGGTCGCTCTTCGCGAGGGCCTGCCCGACCTCGGCCTCGTTCGCATAGACGGCAGCCGTGTCGATGTGGCGGTAGCCGACACGAAGGGCCTCGGAGACCGAGGGCTCAGCGTCCTCCGGAGCCACCTGCCAGGTGCCGAAACCGATCTGCGGGATCGAGGTTCCGTCATTGAGGGGAATGCGGGGAACGAGTGCGGGATCGACGGCCATGACTCTCCTTGATGTGGATACTCGGCAATGTACTCGCTCCGATTGACGCTGGGCCGGGGAGCGCTGCGAAGGGAGCGTACGATCGAAGCGTGATGAATGAGCATGGCGACACCGGCCGTCACAACCGGCGCTACATGGCCTTCGCCATCATCTTCTCGCTCGTCGTGCTGTCGTTCGCAGCCCTGGCGATCACCGTCGCGGTGACGAACGCCCCGTAGTCGCTATCGCTCCCACCCGGTATTGGCGCTCCAACTGGTCGCCGAGACCGTGCAGCCGGAGATGTCTGCGCCGGAGAAGTCATTCGCTGACACCTCCTCGGCATCGATGACGCAGCCGGTGAGATCGGCATCGGCGAAGTCATTGGCGTTCATCGCAGTGACCTTGAGGGTGACACCCACCATCTGCGCCTCAGCGAACGATGAATCCGCCAACGAGAAGGTCTGGATCGTGGCACCGGTGAGGTCAGCGCCATCGAAACTGGTGGCTGCGATCGACGCCGCAGCGATCGTCTGTCCGCTGAGATCACATCCGGAGAAGTTCGCAGCTGAGATCGCGGCGGACGCAGCCGGCAGTTCACAGGACGGGGCGGCATCCGGGGATCCCACGGTGATGTTGACCGACGAGCAGCCGGCCAGCGCCATTGCCAGTGCCCCCAGCGGCAGCAGCAGGGCCTTCGGCCGGGTCGTGGGCTCATCCGTGCGCATGGCAGACCTCCGGGGCGGGTACTCCTTCACATCACTGTTTCATCGTGGCGGTTCAAGACCCGTCGTTGCCACCTGAGGGGTGGCCGAACAGGAGGTCGTGGAGGATGGACCCATGTCCGCCTTCTCTGCTGCCACCGACCTTCAGCCTGTCGACGACGGGCGCTTCGCCTGGGAGGTGCCCGACGGCTGGCACCAGGGTCGCGGTTCCTGGGGAGGCCTCCCGATCGGTGCGATGATCCGGGCAGCGTCAATGGTTGAGGGCCGGCCCGACCGGACGGTGCGGACCGTGAGCCTGCAGATCGCCGCACCGGCCTTCCCCGGAGCACACTCGGTCGCGGTGACTCCGGTGCGGATCGGCAAGGGGATGTCGACCTGGTCGGTGCGGATCGAGGGCGCTGACGGGGGCTTCGTCGCTGGCGGAACCGTCATCACGGGAGTGCCGCGCGCGTCGGCTTCCGATCGCGACGTGACGGGCTGGAGCCCGGTGACCGCTCCCGAGGCACCACCCGCCGCTGACGTGGCCGTCGCCGAGACTCCGCCGCCCTTTCCGGAGTTCACCACCAAATTCGAGTACCGCGTGCACTCCGGATTCCCGCTGATGGGAGACGTCGCCGAGACCCTCGGCTGGATCGACTACCGCGATCCGGTGATGCCGTCGGACATCTCCCTGCTGGCGCTCGTCGACGCCTGGTACTCGGTCAACCTCGTGCCGCTGCGCGAACTGCTGCCGATCTCGACGGTGAACTTCACGGCGAACCTGCTGGTCGACCCGGCCACACTGTCACAGGGTGAGCCGCTGCTGCACCACGGGCTCGTGAGCGGCTTCGGTGACGGCTACACCAGCGAGCAACGACGGCTGTGGACTGCGGACGGCCGACTCGCGGTCGACAACCTGCAGACGATCGTCGTCGGCTGACGTTCTCGCGGGTTTCTACCCTTCGACACCGAGGACGGTGAGATCGAAGGCACGCGCAGCCTCGGCCTGACGTCGGTCGAAGGTGAGGAGGCAGTCAGCGCGGGTCGCCAGAGCCGTCGCGATGTGGAGGGCATCGAGACTTCTCACTCGTGTCTCGACAGCCACCTGCGAAGCGATCCCTGCGATCTCCGCGTCGACATCGACGATGTTCATGACCTGGCACTGCTGGGTGAAGAGCATCTCCGCCGTCACTCTCTCCACAGCGCTCGTCACGAGGGACAGACCCCGACGCACCTCCACCTCAGCGATTCGCGAGACCACCGCATCCGACAGGTGTTCCATCAGACCGGCCGCCTCGCGAGATGTCTCCTCACCCAGGTACTGAGCAAGGAAGACGCTGCTGTCAATGACGCCGATCAATCGTCTCCCCTGTCCTCAGCGAGGATCTCCTCCCACGTCTTGGACGCGCGAGCAGGCTTGACGGGAACCACGGCGAAGGGTCCTGCCGCCTCGGTGGCGCGCCCCTCCGAGATCCTGCGCCGAAGCGCCAAAGGAAGGCGGTCCGCCTCCGCCGTCGGGAGTGCGGCCAGGATCGCCACGGGTGAGCCCCGGTCGGTCACGGTGATGCTCTCGCCCTCGTGGGCGAGCTTCACGTAGTGGGAGAGGCGAGCCTTGAGCTCGCGGATACCGACGTCCATGTAGTCACGATAGGGCGGTCTTCGTGACTACGTCAACGGGTGGGCCTACTCGGTCGCCAGGAGCGCGCGTGCGGCCGCGGTGGGGGTGATCTCCCCCGCCCGCAGCTGCTCCTCCAGGCGCTGGGCCTCGGCCCGCACCGCGGGGCGCGCCCTGAACCCGCTGATGAGGTGGTCCTCGACGGTGGCCCACATCCACTGCACCTGCTGCCGGGCCCGTCGGTCAGCGAGCAGGCCGTTCTTCTCCAGCACGGCCTGGTGCTGTTCGACCTGGGACCAGACATCGTCGATGCCGGTGTCGTGCAGGGCGCTGCAGGTGAGGACAGGAGGAACCCAGAGGGAGCCAGCCGGATGCAGGAGCGACAGCGCCTTGGCCAGTTCTCGTGCCGCCCCCTTGGCCTCGACCTCGTGCTTGCCGTCGGCCTTGTTGACGGTGAGCACGTCGGCGAGCTCGAGCACGCCCTTCTTGATGCCCTGCAGGGAGTCACCGGTGCGCGCGAGCATGAGCACGAGGAAGCAGTCGGTCATGTTCGCGACCGTGGTCTCCGACTGCCCGACACCGACCGTCTCGACGAGCACGACGTCGTACCCCGCAGCCTCGACGATGACCATCGCCTCACGCGTGGCCGCTGCGACGCCCCCGAGGGTGCCGGCGGTGGGTGACGGGCGGATGAAGGCATTCGGGTCGGTCGACAGTCGCGCCATGCGCGTCTTGTCACCGAGGATGCTGCCGCCGGTGCGGGTCGACGACGGGTCGACGGCCAATACGGCGACCTTCTTCCCTGTGTGGGTCAGGTGCGTGCCGAGGGCATCGATGAAGGTCGACTTCCCGACTCCCGGCACCCCGGTGATGCCGACGCGGATGCTGTTGCCCGCCCTCGGCAGCAGGCGGGTCAGCAGTTCCTGCGCGAGTTCCTGATGCGCCGGCAGTCGCGACTCGACCAGCGTGATGGCCCGACCCAGGGCCGTGCGGTCACCCGCGAGGACACCCGCCTCGTAGGCGTCGATGTCGATGGGCGCGGGCATGGTCGGAGGCGTCAGCCTGCGCTGCCGAGTCGCGCGTCGAGGTCATCGATGAGCTCCTCGGCGGCATCGGCGATGACGGTGCCGGGCGGGAAGATCGCCGCGGCGCCCGCCTCGCGGAGTGCATCGAAGTCCTGCGGCGGGATAACACCTCCCACGACGATCATGATGTCCTCACGACCGAGCTTCGCGAGCTCCTCCTTCAGGGCGGGCACCAGGGTGAGGTGACCGGCCGCGAGGGACGATGCCCCGACGATGTGGACGTCAGCCTCCACGGCCTGCAGGGCGACCTCCTGCGGCGTCTGGAACAGCGGGCCGACGTCGACGTCGAAGCCGAGATCGGCGAAGGCCGTGGCGATGACCTTCTGCCCTCGGTCGTGACCGTCCTGACCCATCTTCGCGACCATGATGCGCGGACGACGGCCGTGCTCGGCCTCGAACCGTGCCGCGCGCTCGCGGACGGCCTCGACGGCGGCGGAGTCACCGGCCTCGTTGCGGTACACGCCTTGGATCGTACGGATCGTGGCGGTGTGACGCCCGAACACGACCTCCAGCGCGTCGCTGATCTCCCCCACCGTGGCACCGGCGCGGGCCGCATCGACCGCGAGCTTCAGGAAGTTCTGGTCGAGCCCGTCGGTGCGCGAGCCGTCGGTGGACGCCTTCGCGGCCTCGGTGAGGGCAGCGAGCGCTGCGGCGACCGCATCGTTGTCACGCTCCGCCTTGAGCTTCTCGAGTTTGGCCAGCTGCTCGGCTCGGACCGCGGAGTTGTCGACCTTGAGCACGTCGATCTGCTCGGCCTCCGTGGGCTGGAACAGGTTGACACCGATCACCGGCTGACGGCCGGTGTCGATGCGCGCCTGCGTGCGGGCCGCAGCCTCCTCGATGCGCATCTTCGGGATGCCGGCCTCGATCGCGGCGGTCATGCCGCCGGCCTCCTCGACCTCGGTGATGTGGGCCCAGGCCCGCTCTGCGAGATCCGCCGTGAGCTTCTCGATGTAGTACGAGCCGCCCCACGGGTCGATCACGTTGGTGGTGCCGGACTCCTGCTGCAGCAGCAGCTGCGTGTTGCGGGCGATGCGAGCGCTGAAGTCGGTCGGCAGGGCGAGGGCCTCGTCGAGCGCATTCGTGTGCAGCGACTGGGTGTGGCCCTGCGTCGCCGCCATCGCCTCGACGCACGTGCGCACCACGTTGTTGTAGACGTCCTGCGCGGTGAGCGACCAGCCGGACGTCTGGCAATGGGTGCGCAGCGACAGCGACTTCGGGTTCTTCGGACCGAACTCCTGAACGAGCTTGGCCCACAGCAGACGGGCCGCGCGCATCTTCGCGACCTCCATCGCGAAGTTCATGCCGATCGCCCAGAAGAAGGACAGGCGCGGCGCGAAAGCGTCGACGTCGAGGCCCGCGGCCTCACCGGCACGGATGTACTCGACACCGTCGGCGAGTGTGTAGGCGAGCTCGAGATCGGCCGTGGCCCCGGCCTCCTGCATGTGGTACCCGGAGATCGATATGGAGTTGAACTTCGGCATCTTCGCCGAGGTGTACTCGAAGATGTCCGAGATGATCGTCATCGACGGAGTCGGCGGGTAGATGTAGGTGTTGCGGACCATGAACTCCTTGAGGATGTCGTTCTGGATGGTCCCGGTCAGCTTCTCCGGCGGGACACCCTGCTCCTCCCCCGCCACGATGAACAGCGCGAGGATCGGAAGCACCGCGCCGTTCATGGTCATCGAGACGCTCATCTGATCGAGCGGGATGCCGTCGAACAGCTGGCGCATGTCAAGGATCGAGTCGATCGCGACGCCGGCCATGCCGACGTCACCCGTGACGCGCGGGTGGTCGGAGTCGTAGCCGCGGTGCGTCGCGAGGTCGAAGGCGACCGACAGGCCCTTCTGCCCCGCCGCGAGGTTGCGACGGTAGAAGGCGTTGGACTCCTCCGCCGTGGAGAAGCCGGCGTACTGGCGGATCGTCCACGGCTGGTTGACGTACATCGTCGCGTACGGCCCGCGCAGATAGGGCGCGATGCCCGGGAAGGTCTCGAGGAAGTCCAGGCCCTCGAGGTCGGCGGCGGTGAAGGCCACCGGCACGTCGATGCCCTCCGGGGTGCTCCAGATGAGCTCCTCGGGCTGGTGGCCGGACTCGGCGGCGACGGCACCACGCCACTCGTCGGGAGATGAGCCGGCGGGGAGGTCACCGAGCGGAACATCGGCGAGACTCGGGATCGTGGTCACGGTGTTCTCGGCGCTCATCGGGCCACCCCCAGGGAGTCCAGTGCACGGGTGAGGACGTCGAGCACATCGCACCCGAGCCCCACCTCCTCATCGACCCCGTCGATGCCAG
>JAUHZW010000069.1 GCA_030425745.1 Actinomycetes bacterium | reverse complement strand
GAACTGGCCACCGCCTACGGCCAGGCCGGTGCTGACGAGCTGGTCTTCCTCGACATCACCGCGTCGAGCGGCGACCGGGAGACCACCTATGACGTCGTGTCGCGCACGGCCGAGACGGTGTTCATCCCGCTGACCGTCGGCGGCGGCGTGCGTGAGGCAGAGGACTTCAACCGACTGCTGCGCGCCGGTGCCGACAAGGTCAGCGTCAACACCGCGGCCATCCGTCGGCCCGAGCTGCTGAGTGATGCCGCAGAACGGTTCGGCGCGCAGTGCGTCGTGCTGAGTGTCGACGCACGGCGCTGCCCGGCAGGGGTCGAGACGGCCAGTGGCTTCGAGGTCACCACACACGGTGGGCGGCAGAGCACCGGGATCGACGCGGTGGAGTGGGCCGTGGAAGGCGCCCGCCGTGGGGCCGGAGAGATCCTGCTCAACTCCATGGACGCCGACGGCACCGAGTCCGGCTATGACCTGCCGCTGATCGAACTCGTGCGCCGGGAGGTGTCCGTGCCCCTCATCGCCAGCGGAGGGGCCGGGCGCATCGGTGACTTCGCGCCGGCCGTGGGCGCCGGGGCCGACGCCGTGCTGGCGGCCAGCGTGTTCCACTTCGGCACCCTGTCCATCGGCGAGGCGAAAGCGGAGCTCGCCGAGGCCGGTTACCCCGTCCGCTGACCGGGGTCAGACTCCCAGCGGTGCGTTCTCGAACGCGGTGACGCACTCCGGAACTCCTGCGACGTCCACTCGAGCAGCCCTGCGCCCGTAGGCCCGCATGACCAGCTCGCCGGCGGTGCCGCGCACGGTGACGTGGGGGGTGCCCTTCTTCGCGGTGATCGTGCCTCCCGTGCCGTCCGTGCGTTCCAGAACCACGCCGCACGGGACCCTGCGGAACAGCAGACGACTCATGCTCGACAGTCGACCCCACAGTCCATCGGCCAGGTCAGCGGGCAGATCACGAGGGGCCCAGCCCTCCGCGCCGCGACGGACGTCCTCGTGATGCACGAAGTACTCCACGAGGTTGCCGGCTGAGTCCATGCCCGGGATCGAGAACACTGAGAGCGTGGGTGGGCCGGTGCGCACCTTGCGCACCAGTTCGGGGTAGGGCTGCGCGGCCACGGCGCTCTGAACGCGGTTGGTCCAGCCGGCCAGTGGCGGGAGGAGGATCCCCGGCGCGGCATCAGGGCGTGACTCGCGGACCACCAGGTGGGCGGCGAGATCCCTGGTGGTCCAGCCCGCGCACAGGGTGGGGGCGTCGGGTCCGGTCTCGAGCAGCAGTTCTGCGAGCTCGCGGCGCTCGCGCTGGGCGGGGGAGGAGGCGCTCATGGCCCGACTCTGACACACCGGCAGAATGGTCCGCATGTCACCGGACGAGGTCGAGGACGTCATCAGGCGCACGACGTTCACGGACGAGGGCCTCGTGCCGGCCATCGCGCAGCAGTGGGACTCGCGCGAGGTGCTGATGATGGCGTGGATGACCGCCGGCACGCTCCGGGAGACTCTTGAGACCGGTCGTGCGGTCTACTTCAGCCGCAGCCGCGGGGAGCGATGGGCCAAGGGCGACACCTCAGGGCACACGCAACGGGTCCGCGAGGTCCGGCTCGACTGCGACGGCGACACGATCCTGCTGCTGGTCGACCAGACCGGTGCTGCCTGCCACACCGGTGATCGCACCTGCTTCGACGCTGATGTGTCCGTGCCCGTCCCGGCCGCGGATGGCGCGGAATGACGGACTTCACCGGAGCCGTCGCGCCTGATCTGGAGACCTTCCGGGAACTGGCCCGCGATCGCCGTGTCATCCCCGTCGTGCGACGCCTCCTGGCCGACGGCCTGACGGCGATCGGCCTGTTCGAGGTGCTCTGCGGAGACCGAGCGGGGACCTTCCTTCTGGAGTCGGCCGAGCAGGGCCGCAACTGGTCGCGCTACTCCTTCGTCGGAGTGCGGTGCGCGGCGCTGCTGACCGAGCAGGACGGCGAGGCACTCTGGGTCGGGCATGCCCCCGCGGGCCTGCCGACGACCGGGCCGGCGCTGGAGGTGCTGCGCGACAGTGTCGCGCTGCTGCGGACGCCCGCCCTGCCGGACCTCCCGCCGCTGACCGGCGGCCTGGTCGGCTACCTCACCTATGACGCTGTGCGGGCGTGGGAGCGGGTGCCCGACGACAACCCGGACACCCTCGGCATCCCCGACATGGGCTTCCTGCTCGCGACCGATCTCGCTGTCCTCGACCATGCCGATGGTTCGGTGCTCCTGATCGCGAACGCCATCAACTACGACGCGACCGATGAGCGGGTCGACGAGGCGTGGCGTGATGCGGTCGACCGGCTGGATCGCATGGAGGCGCAGCTGGCGGAGCCGGTGACGCT
Organism: Actinomycetes bacterium; assembly: GCA_030425745.1. Classification (GTDB taxonomy): domain Bacteria; phylum Actinomycetota; class Actinomycetes; order S36-B12; family S36-B12; genus UBA10649. The sequence goes on along the minus strand of JAUHZW010000069.1, from coordinate 6,971 downwards.
CGGGGTCGCCACCTATGACCGGGCGGCGGAGGTCAGCGTCGGATCGGCCACCCCGCACTCGGAGTACCTGGCGCAGGTGGAGGCGGCCAAGGAGTACATCCGTGCCGGGGACGCCTTCCAGATCGTGCTCTCGCAGCGCTACTCAGTCCCCTGCGCGGCCTCGGCCCGGGACGTCTACCGCGTCCTGCGGGCCACCAACCCCAGCCCGTACATGTACCTGATCCGACTTCCGCGTATCGATGGCGACGGTGCGCCGGCGACCCTCGGAGAGGAGGCGGCCTTCGACATCGTCGGGTCGTCACCCGAGGCACTGGTCACTGTCCAGGCCGACCACTGCGTCCTGCACCCGATCGCCGGGACCCGCCCCCGCGGGGCGAGTCCGGAGCAGGACGTCGCCCTGGCCGAGGAACTCAGCGCCGATCTCAAGGAGCGCGCCGAGCACGTGATGCTGGTCGATCTCGCGCGCAATGACCTCGGCCGGGTGTGCACCCCGGGTTCGGTCTCCGTGGTCGAGTTCATGAGCGTCGAGCGGTACTCACACGTCATGCACCTGGTGTCGACGGTGACCGGCCAGCTCGGTCAGGGTCGGGCGGCGTACGACGTGCTGGCGGCGACGTTCCCGGCTGGAACCCTGTCCGGTGCACCCAAGCCGCGGGCGATGGCGATCATCGATGAGCTCGAACCCCTGCGGCGCGGTCTGTACGGCGGGTGCGTGGGGTATTTCGACTTCGCCGGAAACCTCGACATCGCCATCGCCATCCGCACCGCCCTCCTGAAGGACGGCGTGGCCCACGTGCAGGCGGGAGCGGGCATCGTCGCGGACTCCGTGCCGGAGTCCGAGGCGCAGGAGTGTGCCAACAAGGCGGCGGCCGTTCTGCGCGCCGTCGCCGCCGCAGGGACGCTGACGCACTGATGAGCTCCGTGCGCGCCTATGTGCTGGCGCTGGTCCTGCTGACGCTCGGAGTGGTGCTCACGATCGTCGCCTACGGCCTGCCGTGGCTGTCCGTCGCGGTGGTGCTCGGCATCGTCGCGACGCGCGGATGGGGCCGAGTCATCGCCGCCGCGATCCTGTTCCTCGCGGGCCTCGCAGCAGTGGGGGTAGGGATCTCGCTGCTGGTCACCGGCAGCGCATCCACGTCGGTCGTGGGGTTGTCCGGTGGGCTGCTCCTCGCTGCGGTGTCAGCGTGGGCGATGGTCCGCGGCCGAGACTGGCCGGCGATGGGTCAGCGCTACGACCGCTCCTCCGGTCCGACCACCACCACGACGTCCCGCCGCGCGGCCTGGGATGCGCTGGATCGGGGGCAGGACCCGACTGACGATCTGGTTGAATGACGCCATGACGCAGCAGCACGCGACCGACGCGCAGGAGCACCACGACGACCACGGGTCCACCCCGGCCGCCTGGACGGCCGTCGTCATCATCACCATCGCGTTCATCCTCGGCACGGCTGCGGTCATGATCGGAAACTGGCCGCTGTTCTGGGTGTCCGCGGGGCTGGTCGTCGTCGGCGGCATCGCCGGCAAGGTCCTTGCCGCCATGGGCTACGGCAAGAAGTCGGCCTGACCGGCCGCTCTTACGCGATCCTGACGTCCCTCGCACGCCACGCGCACTCTGCCGCGCCCCATCGGCGTGGATCTCTGCCACCCTTGAGCCGTGAGCGCTGACACCAACCGCGGACTCGTCCTCATCGTTGAGGATGAGCGCGCCATCTCCGACCTCCTGCGCCTGTACCTGAGCCGCGAGGGGTTCGGGGTGCACGTGGCTGAGGACGGCCAGTCCGCCCTGGTCGCGGCACGCAGCATGCACCCGTCGGCGATCGTCCTCGACGTCGGCCTGCCGATCCTCGACGGCACCGAGGTCTGCCGACAGCTTCGGGCCGAGGGCAACTGGGTGCCCATCCTGTTCTGCACCGCGCGCGACGATGAGGTCGACCGCGTCCTCGGCCTCGAACTCGGGGCCGACGACTACATCACCAAGCCGTTCAGTCCGCGCGAGGTGGTGGCCCGGGTCAAGTCGGTCGTCCGCCGTGCGTCGCTCATCGCGCCCGACGAGGCACCTCTGGTCCTGGGCCCTGTCCAGGTCGATCTCGTGACCCGCCGGGTGACCGTGGACGGCGATCCGGTCGCGCTGACCGCAACCGAGTTCGACCTCCTGGCGCATCTGATGGAGCACCCCGGCCGCGTGTACACGCGGGAGCACCTGCTGTCCGAGGTCTGGGGCTATGCCGCGGTCGTCGGGACCCGCACGGTGGACGTCCATGTCGCTCAGGTCCGAGGGAAGCTGGGCGACGCCAGCCCCATCCGCACCGTCCGGGGGGTCGGCTACTCCGCCGAGGCGCCGGACGCGCCATGACCAGCGACACCCATGCAGGGGTGCACCACGCTCCCGGGGGTCGCATCAGCCTGGTGACGCGCACTGTGCTGCTGGTGTCCGCCATCGCCGCGATCACCGCCGTGATCGCGGGCCTCGCCGCCTACCCCCTCGTGCGCAATGCCGCGGAGCAGCAGACCCGCGGCGACCTCGTCCGTCTCGCCGACGTCACGAAGACTGCGCTGGACCGAGGCGACACCGGCCGACGCCGCGAGGAGCCCCTGCCGCGTCCGCTCATCGCTGCACTGCAGGCGGAGCAGATCACCGGTTACCTCATCGCACCGGGTGGCGGTGCCCCTCCCGGTGTCTCGGACGAGGTGCTCGTCGCCGTGCTGTCCGGCCAGTCGGTGTCCGCAGAGGGCGAGACCGCAGACGGTCCCATCCTCATCGAGGGACGGCCCCTCGATGCCGGCGGAGCAGTGATCCTCGAGCAGCCCCTGACGGTCGTGGGGGTGCAGGCCATCGATGCGCTGCGGAGACTCGCGATCGGCCTGATCGTGGGCCTGCTCATCGCCATGCCGATCGGCTACTGGGCAGCCCGCCGCCTCATCCGCCCACTGCGCGCGGCCCGTGATGCCGCGAACGAGATGGCAACCGGCTCCCGCGAGGTCACTCTCGTGCCCGAGGGACCCATCGAGATCGCCGACATCGCCGAGAGCCTGAACCGCCTCAACACCGCTCTGGTCACCTCCGAAGGGCGTCAACGGGAGTTCCTGCTCTCCGTGTCGCACGAACTGCGGACCCCACTGACGGCCGTCAAGGGCTACGCCGAGGCACTCGCCGATGGCGTCATCGCGGGCGACGACGTCGAGCGGACAGGCACCACCGTCGCGCTCGAGGCGGCCCGGCTGGACCGCCTGGTCACGGACCTGCTCGATCTGGCGCGTCTGGGGGCGGTGGACTTCCACATCGCACCGGTCGAGGTGGATCTGACCGAGCTCGGGGCCGACGCCGGTGCTGTGTGGCGCGATCGTGCGGAGCGCGAGGGCCTGCGCGCGATCGTGGAGCTGCCTGACGCGCCTCTCGTGGTGCGCACGGATCCGATCCGGGTCCGCCAGATCATCGACAACCTCGCGGAGAACGCGCTGCGGGTGTCTCCACCGGACTCCGTCATGGTCCTCGCCATCCGGACAGAGGGTGAGATGGCCGTCGTCGAGGTTCGGGACTCCGGCCCCGGCCTCACCGACGATGACAGGTCCGTCGCCTTCGAGCCGGGCGCCCTCCACGAGCGCTATCGCGGGGTCAGGCCGGTCGGCACCGGGCTCGGACTCGCCCTCGTGGGGCGCCTCGCCCGCGGCCTCGGTGGCGGAGCCGAGGTCGGTGAGGCGCAGGAAGGCGGTGCGCGGTTCACCGTGCGGCTGCCGCTCGTCCCGTCGTAGAGTCGAACCATGTCCGTGGAGACCGAACGCGTCGCAGTGGAGCCCGAGGCGGCTCCCAGGGGTGACGACCGGATCGTCCAGCCGGCGGTCGACGACACCCGCTCGCGGATGCGTCGCATGCTCGCGCCCGGGCTCGCCACGGCGGGGGGCGCCGCTGCTCTCGGCTACGTGGCGGCGGTCGATCCGAACGAGCCGGGCCACTACCCGCTCTGCCCGAGTCTGGCCCTGTTGGGCATCGACTGCCCGGGCTGCGGACTCACCCGCGGCACCCACGACCTCATCCGGGGCGACGTCGCCGGCGCCCTCGATCACAACATCCTGCTGCTGGTCCTGGTGCCTCTGACCCTGGTGCTGTGGCTCGGCTGGGTGAGGCGTGCCTGGACCGGTTACACCCCCGCCGTGACCGCAGGGCAGCAGCGTCGTCGGACGATCCTGCTGGTCGTCGGGCTCGTGGCCGCCCTGGCCTTCGGTGTGGTGCGGAACTTCGTGCCGTATCTCGGATCCGGCATCGGCTAGCTCCTGGAACCCGCGGGCATCCGCGGGTATCCGACCGTGCTGGCGCGCATCGGCTTCACTACGCTTGATCGCGTGACGGTTCTGGACGACATCCTCGACGGCGTCCGCGCCGACATGGCCGATCGGATGGCCGCGGTCCCGTTGGAGCAGCTCAAGGAGCGCGCGGCGCACGTGCCACCCGCCCGTGACGTCGAGGCGATCCTGGGCGGCGAGGACGTCTGCGTCATCGCCGAGGTCAAGCGCTCGAGTCCCAGCAGGGGCACCCTCGCTGACATCCCCGATCCCGCCGCCCTGGCCGTGGAGTACGAGGCCGGGGGAGCGCACTGCATCAGCGTGCTGACCGAGCAGCGCCGGTTCGGCGGCTCGCTGGCCGACCTCGCCGCGGTGCGAGCTGCCGTCGACATCCCGGTGCTGCGCAAGGACTTCGTGGTCAGCAGCTACCAGCTCTGGGAGGCCCGCGCCTACGGTGCGGACGTCATCCTGCTCATCGTCGCTGCCCTGGAGCAGGAGGCTCTCGTCAGCCTCATCGAGCGTGCCCGCAGTCTCGGACTCACGCCGCTGGTGGAGGTTCACGATGAGGCGGAGGTCGCGCGAGCCGTGGCGGCCGGCGCCAGCGTGATCGGTGTGAATGCACGCAACCTCAAGACCCTTGAGGTCGACACCAGCACGTTCGCCCGGGTCGCCCCATCGATCCCCGCCTCGGCGGTGAAGATCGCCGAATCAGGTGTCCGCGACGCCCACGACCTCATCGTCTACGCCGAGGCCGGTGCCGATGCCGTGCTCGTCGGGGAGAGCCTGGTCACCGGTCAGGATCCCCGTGCGGCGGTGCACGATCTCGTCACGGCTGGTGCCCACCCGGCGACCCGTCACGGCCGTGGCTGAGGGGGCGACATGACCGATCTGGCGACTGCCGACACTTGGCACTTCGGCCCTTACGGGGGGCGCTTCGTGCCGGAGGCGCTCACCGCAGCGCTCGACGAACTGGACTCCGCCTTCTCCGCTGCGCTTGCCGATCCGGCGTTCGGTGCTGAGCTGGCGGATCTCGAGGCCCACTACACCGGGCGCCCGAGTCCGCTGACGCCCGCGCGCCGCTTCTCGGAGGAATGCGGGGGCGCCCGCGTGTACCTCAAGCGTGAGGACCTCAACCACACCGGCTCGCACAAGATCAACAACGTCCTCGGCCAGGCGCTTCTCACGAAGCGGATGGGCAAGGAGCGGGTGATCGCCGAGACCGGCGCCGGGCAGCACGGGGTCGCCACGGCCACCGCTGCCGCCCTCATGGGCCTGGAGTGCACGGTGTACATGGGCGAGGAGGACACTCGTCGACAGGCCCTGAATGTCGCGCGCATGCGGCTGCTCGGCGCCGAGGTGGTCCCCGTCACCGCGGGCAGTCGAACGCTCAAGGACGCCATCAACGAGGCCATGCGCGACTGGGTCACCACGGTCGATCGCACGCACTACGTCCTCGGCACTGTGACCGGTCCGGCGCCCTTCCCGCGGATGGTCCGGCACTTCCACGAGGTGATCGGCCGCGAGGCGCGTGCCCAGATCCTCGAGGCGGAAGGACGCCTTCCTGACGCCGCGGTCGCCTGCGTCGGGGGCGGCTCCAACGCGATCGGGCTGTTCAGCGCTTTCGTCGATGATCCCGAGGTGCAGCTGCGGGGCTATGAGGCGGGAGGTGAGGGCGTGGCCACGGGGCGGCACGCATCACGGTTCGCCGCCGGAAGCCCCGGTGTCCTGCACGGCGCCCGCACCTACGTGATGCAGGACGAATGGGGCCAGACGCTGCCGTCCCACTCGATCTCCGCCGGTCTCGACTATCCCGGGGTGGGGCCGGAGCACTCGTGGCTGCATGACACCGGCAGGGCGGTCTACGAGCCGGTGGACGATGCCGAGGCCATGGCCGCCTTCGAGGCGCTGTGCCGTACCGAGGGGATCATCCCGGCCATCGAGACCGCCCACGCTCTGGCCGGTGCCATGCGGCTGGGCCGCGAACTCGGTCCGGAGGGGGTGATCCTGGTGAACCTCTCCGGTCGCGGAGACAAGGATGTCGCGACGGCCGCTGCCTGGTTCGGGATGGATCTCGACGGTCACGATCGCGGCCGCGTCCCCGGCAGCCGGTCATGACGACGCTCGCCGATGCCTTCGCCCGGGCGCGCGCTGCGGATCGCGCCGCCCTCATCGGATACCTGCCGGCGGGTTTCCCGACGCCCGAGCGTGCGGTCGACCTCATCGCCGCGATGGTCCAGGGGGGCGTCGACATCGTCGAGGTGGGACTGCCGTACTCAGATCCGCTGATGGACGGTCCGGACATCCAGGCGGCCGTCACGGCGGCACTGACGGCGGGCACCACCACCGATGTCGTCCTCGACACTGTGGCGCAGGTGGCCTCAACAGGCGCGGTGCCCCTGGTCATGTCCTACTGGAATCCCATTGAGCAGTACGGGCTCGAGCGGTTCGCCCGCCGCATGGCCGAGGCCGGCGGACGGGGTGTCATCACCCCGGACCTCACACCGGAGGAGGCCGGTGACTGGATCGCGGCGACCACCGCCCACTCCCTCGACCGGATCTTCCTGGCCGCTCCGTCGTCCACCGATGAACGCATCGCCCGCGTCGCCTCGGTGACCTCGGGGTTCCTCTACGCCGCCTCGACCATGGGCGTCACCGGTGGCCGCACCGCGGTGAGCTCGGCGGCCCCCGATCTC
>JAUHZW010000068.1 GCA_030425745.1 Actinomycetes bacterium | reverse complement strand
AGGGCTTTCGGGGGAAAGCGCGATGTCGGATGACATGGTCGGGCGCGCTCACGACGAGCGCCTGCTGTTCGATGTCCTCACCTCGGCCGAGGGCTCCGCACGCCAAGCGGTGAGAGTGCTCATCGAGGGGCTGCCGACCCCTTCCCCACAGGCCACTCCCCTGGTCGAGCCGCTCATCCACTACGCGACGAGATGCCCAGACCCGTTCGTTGCCCTTGACCTCGCTCGCCTCCTGCGTGCGATGCTGGATGACCTCGATTCCTCGGTGTACTCACGAGGCGGCCTCACGGAGTGGGCCTACGCCGAACTGCGGATGACTGCGCTCACAGCACGGGTGACACGGGCACTGCGGGATGAGCGTGCCCTGGACACCGAACAGGCGCTCGTGGACCTCGCTGTCCTCCATCTGCACGCCCTTGAGGACAGTCCGCGCTATTCCGAGATCCTCGCGGAGATGGCGCGCATCCAGAGCTCGCAAGAAGGTGTTCGGCCCCGAGCCCCGGTGCAGGAGTTCTTCGGTTTGGCCCGCGGCACCGTGCAGTTGCCTACAGGGCCGCCGCCAGGAGGCCCACGGCGCCAGCCCTGAGCATTGCTGCGTCAGGCGGTGGGGCGTCCGGCGCTGGTGAGGGCCCACCCACTGACGCAGCAATGGGTGGGCACTGCCATGACTAGCGGGGTGAGCCGGCTGCTTCCCACGCGGCGCGCAGCTCGGGTGCCACGCGGCCTCGCTCGGTGACGGCCATGCCGTTGGCCCGCGCCCACGCACGGATGAGCGCCGCCTCGGTCGGGGCCTTGCTCGACGAGCGGCGCCGAGTGGCGGGCTTGCGGCCGTTCGAGGCGGCCCGACGCGCACCAGTGGAACCGCCGCCCACTGAGCGACCTGCCTTCATGAATGGCTTCAGGGCTGCACGCAGGTCCGCGAAGGAGGCATCGGTGAGATCGATCTCGTACTCCGTGCCGTCCAGCGAGAACCGTCGCGTCCGAGCCCCTGTCTCCCCCGAGATATCGTCAATGACCAGGGTCTTTTTCGCCATGTTCGGAATTATGGCAGAAATTCACCGATTATCAATTTACCGCGAATATCAGGGGTAATTACCGGCGGAATATCCTGAGAAAAGAAATCCTTACGCGGACTTCTCCCGGCGCTCCCGGCGCGAGGTCGAGCCTCGCGTGACCAGGGCGGGCGCCGCCTTCTCCAGCACCACCTCCGGCGTCACGACGACCTTCTCGACGTCCTCGCGGCTCGGAACGTCGTACATGACGTTCAACAGGATCTCCTCGAGGATCGCGCGCAGGCCGCGCGCACCGGTGCCACGATCCAGCGCTTGGTCGGCAACAGCGTCGAGGGCATCGGCGTCGAAGTCCAACTCCACGCCATCGAGCTCGAAGAGCCGCTGGTACTGCTTGACCAGGGCGTTCTTCGGCTCGGTCAGCACGGCGACGAGGGCCTCGCGGTCGAGCTTGGACACCGACGTGAACACCGGCAGACGGCCGATGAACTCGGGAATGAGCCCGAAGCGCAGGAGATCCTCCGGCATCACGTGGCCGAAGATGTCGTCCGGGTCGCGGTCGTTGTCGACCCGCTCACCGTCGACGATGTCGAAGGTGAAGCCGAGCTGCTTCTGCCCGAGCCGTTCCTCGACGATCTGGTCGAGCCCGGCGAAAGCACCACCGACGATGAACAGCACGTTGGTGGTGTCGATCTGGATGAACTCCTGGTGCGGGTGCTTGCGACCGCCCTGCGGCGGCACCGAGGCCGTGGTGCCCTCGAGGATCTTCAGCAACGCCTGCTGCACGCCCTCGCCGGACACGTCGCGCGTGATGGACGGGTTCTCGCTCTTGCGCGCGACCTTGTCGATCTCGTCGATGTAGATGATGCCGGTCTCGGCGCGCTTGACGTCGTAGTCAGCCGCCTGGATCAGCTTCAGCAGGATGTTCTCGACATCCTCACCGACATAGCCCGCTTCCGTCAGCGCGGTGGCGTCCGCGATGGCGAACGGGACGTTCAGCATCCGGGCGAGCGTCTGGGCCAGCAGCGTCTTGCCCGAGCCCGTGGGGCCGAGCAGCAGGATGTTCGACTTGGCGAGCTCGACCCGCTCATCCTTGCTCCGCTCGGAGCCGGACTGCTCGGCCTGCACGCGCTTGTAGTGGTTGTAGACCGCGACCGAGAGGGACTTCTTGGCGGTGTCCTGGCCGATCACGTACTGATCGAGGAACTCGAAGATCTCGCGCGGCTTGGGCAGCTCCCCCCAGGATGACTCGGTGGCCTCCTGGAGCTCCTCCTCGATGATCTCGTTGCACAGGTCGATGCACTCGTCGCAGATGTAGACGCCCGGGCCGGCGATGAGCTTCTTGACCTGCTTCTGGGACTTGCCGCAGAAGGAGCACTTGAGCAGGTCTCCGCTCTCGCCGATGCGTGCCATGCGCGTCCCCTTCACAGTGCTGCGCCCCCCATCGGCCCGGTGCCGGTGCGGGTACCCCGACCGTACATCGGGGACCTCCACGATGCACCCACACGCCGCGCCGAGATAGGACTGAATCCGTGGTGAAGCAGGCGGCTGGGTCCGTGCGGATCGCTAGGCTCCCTGACTGACCTCACCGGACGAAGGAGGGATACCGTGACCGGCCCCCTGAGCGGGATGTCCACCCTGCTCACCACCCTGAGCCAGGCAGCCCACCCCGACGAGGTGGCCACGGCTCTCGTGCGGGGCCCGGGCGCGGCCTACGGAGCGACGTCGGCGGCCATCCTGTGGCGCAGCAAGGACGAGCTCTTCGTGCTCGGCCTGGACGGCTACCGCCCCTCCGAGGTCGAGGGATTCGCGAGTCTGGACCTCCACCGCGACTACCCGCTGACCCGCGCCTTCTGGGAGGGCGAGGTCATCATCGATCCCAGTGCGACCGTGGCCGAGCACTACGCCGCCATGCGGCGCCCCCAGAGCCGGTGGCGCTCCCTCGCGGAGCGCATCCCTGACGGCTGCCTGGTCAGCGCGCCGATCATCAGTGACGGACGCCCCATCGGGACCTACGCGCTGAACTGCGCGTCCGTCCCTGACTGGTCAACCCTCGACATCGCCGTCCTGGATGCGATCTCCTACGCCCTTGGCCTCTGGCTCACCCATCCCGACAGCGGCCTGCCCGTCTCGGGGTTCGAAGCGGACCGCCCCGAGGCCTCCCTCTCGTCACGACAGGTGGCCATCCTGCGCATGGTGTTCGGCGGTCGCACCAACACCTCGATCGCCGCGGCGCTGGGGGTCTCCCTCTCCACAGTCAAGCAGGACCTCACCAAGGCCATGGCCCACCTCGGCACCACCGACCGCACCTCCGCAGCCGAGGCCGCTCGAGCCCTGGGGCTGTTCGACGAGCGACGCGAGGAGCCGGCCACATGACGGCATCCCGATCCGCCACGGTGGCGCACCTGCCCCAGTTCCTGCGCTACCTCAGCGGACTCCCCGCACCGGAGAAGACGCTCGAGGCCCTGGCCGCCGGACCGCTGGCCCGGTACCGCATGGTGGGCGGCTTCATCTGGGTGCTGGTCGACGGCAGCCATCTGGTGAGCGTCGGATCGATCGGCTGGCCCATGGATCTGGAGGAGCGCTACTCCGTCATCCCCATCGGTCTGGACCTCCCCGCGGCCAGGGCCCCCCGCGAGGACACCATCACGATCGATGTCGCCGAGGGATTCGGCAGCCAGTACGTCGGATCGATCGACGACGAGTACCTCGAGGGCCACTTCGCGGCCAAGGACGTCCGCAGCGTGGTGAACGTCCCGATCCGGCACGCGAGATCAGTGGTGGGGTGCTTCGGGTTCGTCACGGACGAGCGATGGGTGGAGTCGCCGGAGTCCACCACCCTGCTCGAGGCACTCTCCTCGACGTTGGGCCTGTGGGCCACCCACCCGGGCTCGGGGGTGCTGAGCGGTCCGATCAACCTCACCCAGCGTGACTGGTCACTGGCGTTCACGCCACGCCAGAAGGAGGTCCTCACGCTGGCCGGGGAGGGTCGATCCAACTCACAGATCGCCCATCAGCTGCACGTGTCGGTGTCCAGCGTCAAGCAGGACGTCCAGCACATGATGCGGGCGCTGCGCACCCACAGTCGAGACTCCGCCTATGAGCGAGCCCAGCGCCTGAAGCTGCTGGACTGACGGCTCAGCCCTGAGCGGTGATCAGGCCTTGCGGCTGGAGATCACCGCGTCGATGATCCCGTACTCCTTGGCCGCCTCGGCAGTGAGGATCTTGTCGCGCTCGATGTCCTTGGCGATGTCCTCCGGCGACTTGCCGGTGTGCTTGGCGATGATGGCTTCCATCTCCTCGCGCATGCGGATGATCTCGTTCGCCTGAATCTCGATGTCGGATCCCTGGCCGCCGCCCTCGGTGTACGGCTGGTGGATGAGGACGCGGGCGTGCGGAAGCGCGAAACGCTTGCCCGCGCTGCCCGCCGCCAGGAGCACCGCAGCGGCACTGGCCGCCTGGCCCAGGCAGACCGTCTGCACCTGCGGCTTGACGAACTGCATGGTGTCGTAGATCGCGGTCATCGCGGTGTACGAGCCACCGGGTGAGTTGATGTAGATCTGGATGTCGCGGTCCGGGTCGAGGGACTCCAGCGTCAGCAGTTGCGCCATGACATCGTCGGCTGACGCGTCGTCGATCTGCACGCCGAGGAAGATGATGCGCTCCTCGAACAGCTTGGTGTACGGGTTGTGCACCCGCTCACCGTTGGCACTGCGCTCACGGAACTCCGGGAGGATGTAGCGGCTCTGCGGCCCAGCGGTGCGCTCTGCGGCGCGGAGGGCGAAGGTCTCGTCGTTCACTTGCTGCCTCCCTTGCCGCCCTTGGGTGCATCCGCGGCGGTGGAATAGACGTGGTCGATGATCCCGTACTCGCGGGCCTCGTCGGCATCGAACCAGCGGTCACGGTCGGAGTCGGCCTCGATCTGATCGATCGTCTGGCCGGTGTGGTCGGCGATGAGGGCAGCCATGCGCTTCTTGATGAAGAGCATCTGCTCGGCCTGGATCTTGATGTCACTCGCGGTGCCACCGAGACCGCCCGAGGGCTGGTGCATCATGATCCGCGTGTTGGGGGTCGCGTAGCGCTTGCCGGCCGCGCCCGCGCAGAGCAGGAACTGCCCCATGCTGGCGGCCAGGCCCATCGCGACCGTCGCGACGTTGTTCGGGATCAGCTGCATGGTGTCGTAGATGACCATGCCGGCGCTGATCGATCCGCCCGGGGAGTTGATGTACAGCGAGATGTCACGCTCGGGATCCTCCGCCGCAAGCACCTGGAGCTGCTTGGCGATCCGGTTGGAGTTCTCGTCCATGACCGGGCCCTCGAGCCAGATGATCCGCTCGCGCAGCAACCGCTCGTCGAGCATGTCACCGAAGCCGGTCATGCCACCGCCGGAACCGCGCCCCGTCGGCGTGTAGATGTCACCCACTGCAGCCTCCTGATCCAGCCCCTTCCTGGGACCGTCACATGACCCTAACGCGCGAAGGTCCGGGGGGCTTCCCCAGCCGACCGCGAGTTCGCCGTCAGCCGAAACCACGCGAGTGGCCAGCTCTCGGGGTCTCCAGCGCGGCGGGCACCCCGACAACTGACCACTCGCGGAATGTCGAGGGTCGTGGGCGGCCTACTGGGCGCCCTCGGCCATGGCCTGAGCCATCATCGCCGCGTTCATCTCCTCGTCGAGGGCCTTGAGATCCACCGCATTGCCGTCGGCATCGACGACGGAGGCCGCCTCGAGGACCAGCGCGAGCGCCTTGGCCCGACGGATGTCCTGCATGGCCATCGGAACCTGGTTGGCCTCGACGAGCGCCTTGGCGAACTCATCCGGGCTCATGCCGTACCGGGGGGCCTGCTGGATCAGCCAGGCCGAGAGCTCGGACTCCCCGACGGAGATCTCCTCCGCCTCGGCGATCTTGTCGAGCACGAACTGGCTCTTCAGCGCCTGCCGGGTGTTCTCCTCGACCTCCTTGCGGTGGTCCTCACCGGAGTCGTGACCATCCTCGAAGTGCGCCTCCACCTCGGCCTCGATCAGGTTCTCGGGCAGCGGGATGTCGACGGACTCCATGAGGACGTCGAGCACGTTGTTGCGGGCCTCTGCACCCTGCTCGAGGCGCTTCATGCGCTTCAACCGCTCGCGCATGTCCTCGCGAAGCTCCTCGGCGGTGTCGAACTCGCTGGCCATCTGGGCGAAGTCGTCGTCGAGGTCGGGGAGCTCACGCTCGCGCACGCCGGTCACCACCGCGGTCGCGACGAGCGGGACACCCGCCCAGTCACCGTTCTGCGGGGTGAACTCCAGTGTGCGGGTGTCACCGGCCGACGCACCGCGGACGGCATCATCGAATCCGGGGAGCATGCCGTCGGTGCCGAGCTCGTAGGACAGCGCCTGACCACTGAGATCCTCGACATCGTCGCCCTCGGCGGTGGCACCGGAGATGTCGACCAGCAGCACGTCACCATCGGCGGCGGCCCGATCGACGTCCTTCAGGGAGGCGAAACGGCCACGGAGCTGATCGAGCTGCTCGTCGACCTCCTCGTCCGTCGCCTCCACATTGGCCACCGTGACGGTCAGGCTGTCGTAGGCCGGGACGTCGAACTCCGGACGGACGTCGACCTCGGCGCGGAAGCTCAGGCCCTTGCCGTCCTCGATCTCGTCGACGTCGACCTGGGGCTGGCCGAGGGGGACGATCTTGTTCTCGCGGAGCGCCTCGTCGTAGGCCTTCGGGAGGGCGTCGTTGATGGCCTCCTCGAGCACGGCCTCGCGGCCGAAGCGCTGCTCGATGATGCGAGCGGGCACCTTGCCCTTGCGGAAGCCGGGCACGGTGACGCTCTGGGCGATCCGGGCATACGCCGCATCCATGCTCGGCTGGAGCTCCTCGAACGGCACCTCGACCGTCAGCTTCACTCGGGTCGGGGACAGGGTCTCGACGTCGCTCTTCACTGCGTCACTTCTTTCGGATCGTGGGGCTCCCAGGGCTGGGGCTCCAGCACTGAGTGGTCGGGGCGGGGAGACTCGAACTCCCGATCTCCTGCTCCCAAAGCAGGCGCGCTAGCCACTACGCTACGCCCCGATCTGATCAGGGCGGACACGTCCTGACTGCCCCGTCACAGACCGCCCGAGTCTAGTCAGACCGTCCCCCCGTGGTTGACGGCAGGGGAACCCGGTCTCGACCGGCCTCTGCGCCCGAGATCTGCCCACTCGATGACCGGGCATCGCCGGTCCCGGGCTTCCCGACCCCGGCCTCACGGTGCCACTCTCGGAGGAGGAGGTGGACGATGTTCCGCGATCGCACCGACGCCGGGCGCCGACTCGCCCGATCTCTGGCCGACTACCGCCGGCCGCACCCGCTCGTGCTGGCGCTGCCTCGGGGTGGCCTGCCCGTGGCACTGCCCGTCGCGGAGGCTCTCGATGCGGAGCTCGACGTCCTCGTCGTCCGCAAGCTCGGCGTTCCCGGGAACCCCGAGTTCGCCATGGGTGCCGTGGGTGAGGACAGTGTGGTGGTCATCGACCACGCCACGCGTCGGCGACTCCATCTCACCCCCGACGAGGTCGATCTGGTGGCAGCCCGCGAGCGTGCCGAGGTCGATCGCCGGGTCCACGCCTACCGCGGCGGGTCACGGCGGCTGGGCCTCACCGGCCGCAACGTGATCATCGTCGACGACGGACTGGCCACCGGGTCCACCGCGGAGGCCGGTGTCCGCGTGGCCCGCTGCCTCGGCGCCGCCCACGTCACGCTGGCCGTGCCCGTCGGCTCCCGGGAGGCCGTCGACCGGCTGTCCGCCATGGTCGATGAGGTCGTGTGCCTGCAGACCCCGTCGCCGTTCCGGGCCGTCGGTCAGCACTACGCGTCGTTCGACCAGCTGTCCGACGATCAGGTCGTCGCGATCCTCCGACAGCGACCACGCGGCGACACCCGGGTCGATCAGGTGCGTCCGGACATCGACGCGGACGTTCTGATCCCGTTCGGCACCCAGCCGCTGGACGCCCACCTCACCGTGCCGCCGGACGCCCGCGGCGTCGTCGTGTTCGTGCATGGAACGGGCAGTGACCGACACAGCCCGCGCAATCAGTCGGTCGCCAAGGTGCTGCAGTCCGCGGGTTTCGGCACCCTGCTCTTCGATCTCATGACCGACGACGAGAGGGCGGTCGCCGGTGACAGCCTCGGGGTGGAGGATGCTGCCGCCCGGCTGCTCCACGTGACCGACTGGCTCCGCGCCCGACCCGAGGTCGACGGCCTTCCGATGGGCTGCTTCGGCTCATCGTCGGGCGCCGCGGCAGCCCTCGTGGCCGCGGCCGAGCACCCCCAGGCATTCAGGGCCGTCGTCTCCCGCGGGGGCCGCCCGGATCTGGCCGCCCGATGGCTGCCTCGGGTGACCGCGCCCACGCTGCTCATCGTCGGTGGCCACGACCATGCCGTGCTCGACCTCAATCGACAGGCCCAGCGGCAGCTCGGAGGCGTCAGCCTGCTCGAAGTGGTCAAGGGAGCGGGGCACCTCTTCGCCGAGGCCGGGACGCTCCCCCAGGCCGCCGCGCTCGCCCGAGCGTGGTTCCTGCGGCATCTGTCCGCCTGATGCGGGCCACCTGATGCGCGCCAGGCCGTAGCGTGTCGCCCGTGCACAGCGCTGCCGCATCGCCGCGGGCCTATCTCGATGAGCTGCCGGACGACCGGCGGCGAGCGGTGGCGGCGGTGCGCGCCGTGATCCGCCGGAACCTCCCGCGCGGCTACCGGGAGGCGATGAACTGGGGCATGATCGCGTACGAGGTGCCGCTGCGGACCTTTCCCGACACCTACAACGGTCAGCCGCTGATGTACGCGGCGCTGGCATCGCAGAAGCGCCACATGGCCGTCTATCTCAGTGGGATCTACGGCAGCGAGCCCCTGCGCGCCTGGTTCGAGGACGCCTACCGGGCCACCGGCCTGCGGATGGACATCGGGAAGTCCTGCGTGCGCTTCCGCACGCTCGATGATCTGCCCCTCGACCTGGTCGGGGAGGCCATCGCCGCGGTGCCCGTCGATGAGTTCATCGCCATGCATGAGGCGGCGCAGTCACTCCGGAGATCCCGTCGATGACGGACGACGCCCGATGATGGACGACGAACTGCGCGCCGTCGCGGCACGCACCAAGGGCTTCCTCCCCGCGGACGAGGCCGCGGCCCTCCATGAGGCCGGTCTGGCCGGCGGCCGGGTCGGCCCGCTGCTCGAGATCGGCAGCTACTGCGGGCTCTCGGCGCTCCACCTCGGCTCGGCCGCTCGCGAGTGCGGGACCGTCCTCGTCACGATCGACCACCACCGCGGATCCGAGGAGACGCAGCCCGGCTGGGAGCACCATGACCCGGAGGTCGTCGATCCCCGCACGGGGCGCACGGACACGCTGCCCTTCCTGCGTCGCACGCTTGAGGACGCCGGCCTCGAGGACGTCGTCATCCCCATCGTCGGCGATTCCCCGACCGTCGCCGCCCTG
>JAUHZW010000067.1 GCA_030425745.1 Actinomycetes bacterium | reverse complement strand
CGCGAAGATCGAGGCCACCTGCGACTCGGCATACGCGACCACACCGACGATCGACAAGAACGCCACCGAGACGACCACCGTCGCCAACTGCCAGACCGGCTTGCCCTTGCGTCGGTCCAGCCCGCTGCGCCGGTCCCCCTGCCGGCGATCAGCCGTGCCCGGGGGCAGCGCATGCGCCCCGGTCCGGCGGTCACCCTTGCGCCGCTCCCCCTTGCGCCTGTCCGGCGGATGGGTCTTCTGGAAGTACAGCAGACTGGCCATGCCGAGGGCGAAGGCCGCGACGGTGATCAGCACCCACCAGTACCAGCTCACGACCTCACCCCCTCAGGGCCCTTCGCCCGTTCCCGGGCTCACCTCCAGTATCGGTCGTGAGGGTGAGCGACGGACGGGTCCGGTGGTCACCTGATCGGTCAGTTTTCGCCCATCCCGCGGGTGCGGTGCAGCCACCACAGGCCGACGAGCGGAAGGACGAGCGGGATGAACAGGTACCCGCTGCCGAACGTCGACCACACCGATGCCTGAGGAAAGGCCTCCGGGTAGACGAGGCTGAAGGCACCGACCACGAGAACGCCGGCCAGCTCGACGCCGATCGCCACCGTGGCCACGCGATGCGACGTGCGGTCGCCGCGCGCCAGAGCGATCGTGGCGACGATGTAGATGAGCGCAGCCGCCGCAGACAGCAGGTAGGCGACGGGGGCTTCATCGAAACGGGTCACGAGCTGCACGAAGGAGCGCGCCGTCGCGGCGAGGGCGAACACGGCGTAGATGACGACGAGGACGCGCCCGAAGCCCCGGTTCACCCGTCGCGTGGGCTCAGCCACTCGTCATCTCCCACACCTGCTGCACCCGGACAATCATGACCGGCACGACGAGGAAGGCGACCAGCAGCACCGCCGCTGCCGCCCTGGACTTCTCCGCCCGAACCCACCAGCCGGCTGCCGGCACGAGCACCAGAAGGCCGATCAGGTAGAGCACGAACTCCAGCTGCGGGAATTCGACCTGTCTGGCGAAGGCCGACACCAGCCCCCAGATCACGAACGCGATCATCACGACCTCGAAGACTGCGACGCCACCCCACAGAGATCGTCCCGGGGGTCGATTGGCGATCAGCAGCACGAGCGCCCACGCCGCCATGAGCAGCGACGCGACGATGAGGACCGTGGCGAGCGGACCGGTCATCCGGCGGCGAGGGTCATGAGGTCACCATCGGTGAAGGGGTTGTCCAGGGTGCGACCGTTCACGATCACCGTCGGCGTGCCACCGACCCCGCGGCCGAATCCGCTCTGGGTCGACGTGGCCACGAACGGGACATGTCGCTCCTCCTCGATGCAGGCGATGGCCGCATCCGAGGCTCCGGAGTCACGGGCGATCGCGGACAGGGCGTCAGCCATGAACTGTGTCGGCGGCTCGGCCGGATCAGCCGTGGCGAAGATCGCGGTGTTGAACTCTGCGAAGACCTCGACGCCGTCGGCATCGAGCACGCAGGCGGCTGCGCTCGCCGCACGCGCGGACGCCCCTGCGGGCTGGAGGTCCGGGCTGGTCTCCTGGAGGAAGGCCAGGTTGTACTGCTTGACGAGCAGACCAGAGCCCGGCTGCAGCGCCCGCTCGACGAGGGCTGCGCCCACCTCCTGCTCCCACTTCTGGCAGTAGGGGCACTGGTAGTCGACGTACACCTCGACGACATCCGTGGCAGCCGGGTCGCCGATCAGAACAGCGCCCGTGGCATCGAACCCAGCGGGCACCGAGACCCCGTCCGGAAGCTCGCCGGCTGCGCCCAGCTGCGGCGTCTGGGGTTCAGCGGCCGGCTCGGGGGCCGCGGCGGCCGGAGCCTGCGCGGCGGCCTGCGCTGCCTGGCCCGCCGCGGCGGTGAGTTCGGTGACCTGCTGGCCGAGTGCGTCGACCTGAGCGCGCAGGGATGCCACTCCCACGACCAGGCCGCCAGCGACCACGACCAGGAGCGCGAGGCTGGCGATCACGAGCGCACGCGTGACGGAGACCGCGCTTCGCAGGCTCGCCATGCCCGGGTTGGACTGGCCACCAGCCGGCGCCGCTCCCGGGTAGCCCACCACTGTGGTGGGGGCGGGCTCGGGCGTCGCGGGCTCGGGCGTCGTGGGCTCGGGCGTCGACTCATCAGTCATGAGGGCACAGTATCCCGAGCGGCTCTCAGCAGGGCGTCGCGATCCCCGGGCCTGTAGCGTGGTCACCGCACGCATCGCCGGGTCCGATGATGCCCCGGTCGAGTGCGGCAGCCGTCGCTGGACCGATCACTGGGGAGACCATGAACGCCGAGATGCTCGAGAAGATGGGTCAGGGCAAGGGCTTCGTCGCCGCCCTCGATCAGAGCGGGGGAAGCACACCCAAGGCGCTGCGCCTGTACGGCGTCGAGGAGAGCGAGTACTCCGGCGACGACGAGATGTTCGACCTCATCCACCGGATGCGCACCCGCATCATGACCAGCCCGGCCTTCACCGGTGATCGGATCCTCGGCGCGATCCTGTTCGAGATGACGATGGACCGCCAGGTCGAGGGTCTCGGCTCGGCCGAGTACCTGTGGACGCGCAAGAACGTGGTGCCGTTCCTCAAGGTCGACAAGGGGCTCGCCGACGAGGCCGACGGCGTGCAGGTCATGAAGCCCATGCCGGGCCTCGACGAACTCCTCGCCCGGGCGCTGGAACACGGGGTCTTCGGCACCAAGATGCGCTCGGTCATCAAACTCGCGAACTCCGCAGGCGTCGATGCCGTCGTGGACCAGCAGTTCGAGATCGGCAACCGGATCCTCGACGCCGGACTCGTCCCGATCATCGAGCCCGAGGTGGACATCCACAGCCCGCAGAAGCAGGAGGCGGAGGATCTGTTGCACGCCGCTCTGGTGCGTCACCTCGATGCGGTGCCGGCCGGACGTCAGGTCATGCTGAAGCTGACCCTCCCGAGCACGGACGACTTCTACCTCGACCTGGTGCAGCACCCACGGGTCCTGCGCGTCGTCGCCCTCTCCGGCGGCTACTCGCGCGCCGAGGCCGACTCGCTGCTGCGCGCCAACCACGGTGTCATCGCGTCGTTCTCCCGCGCACTCACCGAGGGCCTGTCGGCGCAGCAGACCGACGAGGAGTTCAACGCGACCCTCGACTCCACCATCCAGTCGATCTACGACGCCTCGATCACCTGATCTCCCCCGCGATGTGTGGACGCCAACTACTATGACGTCCACACATCGACGGACGGGAGCCTTGGATGCCCATCGTGGAGGGGCCGTTCCCCGCGGCCGCCGTGGCCGAGTGGAGCCACACCGCTGACCTGGTGATCATCGGCCTCGGAATCGCGGGGGCCTGCGCGGCCCTCGAGGCCCAGCGGGCGGGTGCTGAGGTCCTCGTCCTTGAGCGTGCGGGCGCCGGGGGAGGTGCGTCAGCACTCTCGCAGGGCCAGTTCTATCTCGGCGGCGGCACGTCAGTGCAGACCGCCTGCGGCTACGACGACTCCCCCGACGAGATGTATGCCTTCCTGCGCGCGGTCACCACGACCGACGAGGAGGACAAACTCCGCTCCTTCTGCGCTGAGAGCGCCTCACACTTCGACTGGCTCGAGGCCCAGGGTGTCCCCTTCGCGCGCGAGGCCTACAAGCACAAGGCCGTCTACACCCGCACCGGCGAGGGCCTCCTGAGCACCGGCAACGAGAAGGTCTGGCCGTTCCGGGACAAGGCCAAGCCGGCTCCCCGCGGCCATCAGGTGTCCGGTGAGGGCGAGATCAGCGGCGGAAACGTCGCCATGAAGGCGCTGCTCGGCACCGTGGAGCGGGAGGGTGTCCCGGTCCTCTACGAGGCCAATGTCATCGGGCTCGTGCAGGACGACGACGGCCGCGTCGTCGGCGTGGCGGTGCGCAAGGACGGCGGGGAATTCTTCGTCCGGGCTCGCGTCGGCGTCATGCTGGCTGCTGGCAGCTTCAATCTGAATGACGACGTCACCTCCGAGAACATGCCCCTGTTCTCCCGGTACGGCAAGCCGCTCGGTGAGCCGACCAATGACGGCGCCGGGCTGCTGCTCGGACGGACCGTGGGCGTGGCTGAGCGCGGCATGCACGGCCTCGTCGCCACCGCGTCGATCTACCCGCCCGAGGACCTCATCAAGGGCATCGTCGTCAACGCGGAGGGCCGCCGCTTCGTGGCCGAGGACGTGTACCACGGGCGGATGGCGAACAAGCTCGCCGAGCAGCCGGACGCCAAGGCGTTCCTCATCCTCGACGAGGAGATCTTCGGGTACCCCAAGCACGGTTCACACACGTTCCTCGACGCGTACGAGACCGTCGAGGAGATGGAGGCCGCACTGGGAGTCCCGGCCGGCTCCCTGGCCACGACGCTCGAGCGTTACAACGCCGACATGGCGGCCGGTGAGGACACCGAGTTCCACAAGCACCCGGACTGGCACAAGGTCCTCGAAGCTCCCTACGCGGTGTTCGAGATCTCGATCCCACGCTCGGATTACCACTGGATGTCGCTCGGCGGTCTGGTGACCGACGTCGACGGCCGCGCCCTCAACGAGTCCGGCGAGCCGATCCCCGGGCTCTACGCCGCCGGTGCCTGCACCAACCATCTGGCTCAGGACGGTGACGAGTACGCCAGCGGCATGAGCCTGGCCGCCGGGTCACTCTTCGGCAGGCATGTCGGGCGTCATGCAGCCGCCGTGGCCGCAGGCGCCCCCGCGTGAATCCCGATCTGAGCGGGCTTCGGGGGCTTCGCCCCAGGCTCATCGCCATCGACCTTGACGGCACTCTCGTGCCGCACAGCGGCGACGTCCCGCCGGGAGTGCCGGAGGCCGTCGCCCGCGTGCAGGAGGCGGGTGCCATCGTCGCCGCGGCGACCGGGCGGTCGCTGTCGACAACGGGCTACGTCGCCAGGAACGCCGGGATGCACGAGTACGCGGTCGTCAGCAACGGGGCCATGATCGTGACGGTCGACCCCGAGGCCGTCGTCGATGTCGCAACCTTCGATGCGACGGAGCTGCTGGACGAGGTCACGGCGGCGATCCCGGGGGCCACCTACGCGGTGGAGAGGGCTGACGGCGTGTTCCTCGCCACGAAGCACTTCACCGATCGCGGGGTCGCCCTCGAAGTCCTCGAGGTGCCGTACGCCGAGCTCTCCCGCGAGCCCGTCGTTCGCGTCATCGTCCGCAGTGAGCATCATGTCGAAGACGGTCTGGGACCCCTCGCCCAGCATCTGGACATGCACTCCATCGGTTTCGGCGTCACCGACGTCGCGTGGCTCGATCTCGGCATCAAGGGAGTCAACAAGGCGACCGGGCTGCAGACTCTCTGCGGCCGACTCGGGATCGACGCCTCCGAGGTGCTGGCGATCGGGGACTCGCTCAATGACGCCGAGATGCTGGAGTGGGCCGGTACGGCAGTGGCCATGGGCAACGCCCAGCCGCATATCAAGGCCCTCGCCGACTTCATCGCCCGCCCGGAGCCGGGTCAGGGCGTGATCGAGGTGCTGGAGCAGCTCTACCGCTAGCGGCCCGCGATTCCATAACGGGGCGTCATTCCCGAGCCCCGTTGTGACGCCCCGCTATGGAATCACCGGTGCTCGACCGACTTGCCCCCGTCACGGCCGCCGCCGATCAGGATGTTCTGCCCCGTCACCCATCCCGACGCCGGTGATGCGAAGTACAGAACTCCCGCCGCCATGTCCTCGGGCGTTCCCATTCGGCCCAGCGGGACCGTGCGAGCCAGTTTGGCGAGGTCGTCCTCGGTGAACTGCAGCACGCGGTAGAACGAATCCGTCGGCACCATCCCGGGCGAGATCGCATTGACCCGGATCCCCTGAGGAGCCAACTCCGCGGCCATGGTCTGCGTCAGATTGAGCAGTGCTGCCTTGGATGCCGCATACGCGGCCGTGTTGGGCGCCGCCCGCATGCCGGCACCCGAGGAGACGTTGACGATCGAGCCACCGTCACCCATCCGCAGCGCCGCCTCGCGCGAGCAGGCCGCGGCTGCGATGAGATTGAGCTCGAGCATGTCGCGCAACTCGTCGTCGGTGACCTCGGTCATCGGCTTGACGTGCGCATCGTCTGTTCCGCCGGCGTTGTTGACCCAGACATCCAGGCGACCGAACTCGGCCACGGCGGCATCCGCGAGGCCTACCCGCACCGCGGGATCCTTCAGATCGCCGGGGAACTCCAGTGCCCGACGCCCGCGGGAGCGCACCTGCTCGGCCACCTCAGCGACATCCTCAGCACGGCGGCTGGTGATGGCGACATCAGCCCCGGCCTCGGCCAGCGCGATGGCGATGCCTCGGCCGATGCCGCGACCCGACCCGGTGACGACCGCGGCCTGTCCGTCGATGCGGAAGAGATCAAGGATGCTCATCGGGTGAGCATGTCACTCCTCGGCGAGCCACGCCTCCGCAGCCGCCCGCTCGGCCACCGGGTAGATGTGGATCCGCCCCGGAAGCATCCAGGCGAAGGCATGCACGCTGCCGCGCACCCACTCGGTGTCGGTGACCACCGCGATCTTCGACCAGTGCGTCCACTCGCGGGTGCCCACCGCAGCGTCGTCGAACATCGCCGGCATCGTGTAGCCGGTGAACTGGTCGCCCAGCAGGTACATCACCTTGACCTTGCCGTACTCCGCGATGGCCCTCTCCAGAGCCGGGTCCAGTGTCTGGCGATAGTCGTTCCCGTGGACCTCGCCGATCGCCTCGAACCCGACGACGCCATCGGGGAGTCCTTCGAGCATCCTGATCATCACGACCTCCTTGCTGCTACGACCGAGCCGGGCTCGGCTCACTCCCCCATGCTGGCATGCTCGCGGCCTCGACGAGCACCTCAGCGAGCGGCGCATCAATGCGGATGTCCGCCACGGCATCTGACTTGGTGGGCCCCTGATTCACGATCGCGACCGGTATGCCCCGCTCGACTGCTCGGGTGACGAACCGGCGACCCGAGTAGACGTGGAGGGAGGAGCCCAGCACCATCAGGGCGGCGGCCCTGTCGACGAGGCGGTAGGACTCCGCCACCCGCTCCCGCGGAACGTTCTCCCCGAAGTACACGACGTCAGGCTTGAGCACCCCGCCGCATCGCTCGCAGCCGACCATCGTGAAGCCGGCGACATCCTCGTCGGACAGTTCGACGTCACCGTCGGGGTTGACCAGACCGGGCCGGAAGCGCCACCCCGGGTTGGCCCGATCGAGACGATCGGCCACATCATCACGCGGGCTGAGGGATGCGCACTCGAGGCAGACGACCCTGTCGAGGCGCCCATGCAGGTCGATGACGTCGCGTGAGCCTGCGGCGGAGTGCAGCCCGTCGACGTTCTGCGTGATGACACCCGAGACGCGCTCCGCATCCTGCAGACGCGCGACGGCTGCATGTGCCGCGTTCGGTCGGGCGTCGCGCATGGTCGGCCAGCCGACATGGCTGCGAGCCCAGTAGCGATGCCGAGCGGCAGGATCACGCGTGAACGCCTGGAAGGTCATGGGCGCGTGCTTGCGCAGCGCGGCACCGCTGGGGCCCCGGTAATCGGGGATGCCGGAGTCGGTCGACATCCCGGCGCCAGAGAGCACGAGGACGCTGCCGAGTTCCAGCAACTCGGTCAGGCGCGCGAGATCGTCCACCCGCTCATCCTGCAGCAGCGGCTCCCCGTCGGCACGTCCGCACGACGCCGACCGGATTCACGATCGGGTCAGTGCTCGCCCTTGCGGACCATCGCCATCATCTTCAGGTTCAGCACCGCGAAGCGCCAGGCCTGCACGAACAGGTTGGTGCGTGCGCGCATCTGGGCCTGGGTCGGGGCCATGGCATCGGGGAAGCTGCGTGGTTCGGTCATCATCAACTCGATTCTGGACGTCGCTGGGGCTGCCGTGGCTATTCGGGGATCAGGTACCAGAACGGCCGGGCCTTGGCCTTGTAGATGAACAGGAAGTGCAGGAGTGTCTTCATCCAGTGCGCGCTGAGACCGATCTCGCCGAAGGTCTCCTTGGTGTCGCGACCTGCCTCACCGTACTTCTCCGGATCAGGGACGATGGGGTAGACGGTCATCGCTGCCGCGGTGCCGTCGCGCCAGCCCTTGCCGGCCGACGCGATGCAGGCGGCGCCCATGTCAGCCATGGAGGCCTCGTGGGCATGGGCCGTCGCCCCGTGCTGGATGCGATCGGCAATGGTCATGGCCACGACCTTGCCGATGACACCCGACGGCATTCCGGTCCGCGGTGGCGCCGGCGCCACGAGGGTGCCGTCGGGCGTCTTGCGCGGCCGGGACATGGCATGGGGTGGGGCGAACGCGATACCGGCAGCGAAGACATTGTCGTAGGCCGCCGATTGGTAGGTCTTGGGCCAGTCGCTCGCCCGCCACTCGTCGTAGGGCTTCTGCGTGTAGTCAGCATCGACCTTCATGAAGCCGTTCGGCGCGAACACGTCCGCGGTGATGTCCTGGCCCGCGCGGTCAAAGGCCTGCATGTCAGCGCCGCGGAACGGAGGCAGGAGCATCGCGAAGTCGAAGGACTGCGCGCCCCGGGTGCCGTCGACCTGCTCGTAGTGGACCACGCCCGGGTCCACCCGCTCGACAGCAGCGGACATGATCGCCTTCACCCCACGCTCCTGGAAGAGCGACTCGGTGAAGTCCTTGCTGGTGATGACCCGGCCGTCGTGACCGAAGTTCATGCCATCCATCCCGAAGTCCCCGAGGTCGGACTCATTGGTGATGTAGATGACCTCAGCGCGATCGCGCACACCCGCCTTCTTCAGCTCATGCTCGACGTTGAACGTGTACTCGAAGGCCGCCCCCTGACAGGTGCACGTGCCGTGCCCCATGCCGATGAGCAGCGTCTGCGGCGTTCCGGCCTTGAGGGTCTGGATCGTCCTAGCCAGCGCCTCGGCCGCCTCCGTCGCGTGCCCCGCGGTGCAGACCGACCACGAGTTTCCATCCGGCCCCAGACCCGGGGTGGCACCGAAGTTCAGCTTCGGCCCCGTGGCGTTGATGAGGTAGTCGTACTCGAGCGTCTCCACCTGCCCCTGCCGCTTCGGGTCGGTGTAGCGAACCGTCACGTAAGGCCGCGCATGATCGTCGTCACCCTCAGGGTGCAGTTCGGTCGCCAGGGCCTGATGGAACACGACCCCCTTGCGCCGGTAGATGGGCTCGAGGGGGAACGTGACCTGCGAGGTGGACATCCGCCCGATGCCGACCCAGATGTTCGAGGGGATCCAGTTCCACTTCGAGTTGGGACTGACGACGACGACCTCATGCTCGCGTCCCAGCTTGCGCCGCAGGTGCAGGGCTGCCGTGTGGCCGGCGACTCCGGCGCCGAGGATGACTGTGCGTGCCATGGATTCCGTCCTCCGGTGAGCGTGCGGCGGATTCCCTGCGCCCGTCGAGCGCCGTCCTCGAATCCGACACCTCGACCCTAGATAGCCGTGGATCGCCACCCCGGGGGCCGATGGTCCCGACTTGGCGGACCCTCGACCCCCGGACGGCCGGTCGGAATACCCC
>JAUHZW010000066.1 GCA_030425745.1 Actinomycetes bacterium | reverse complement strand
CCATGGTCATGCGCGACATGAACCTCGATCCGCGCAAGTTCCCACCGCGCTCCTACCTCGCGCAGGTGTCCAATCTCAAGAACGAGCTCATCGACCATGAGACCTTTCGGTCGAAGGCCGCGAATCCGGCCGAGGAGCAGCTCGCTGAAGCCTTCGGCGAGTACCAGCGTCGGCTGCGGCAGGCCAACGCCTTCGACTTCGACGACCTCATCTCCAGCACCGTCGCCGTGCTGCAGCTGTTCCCCGATGTCGCCGAGCACTACCGCCGCCGGTTCCGGCATGTGCTGGTCGACGAGTACCAGGACACCAACCACGCGCAGTACGTCCTGATCAAGGAACTCGTCGGGCCGAGCACCCCGGAACTGCCGTCTGGGCAGCTGTGCGTCGTCGGCGATGCCGATCAGTCCATCTACGCCTTCCGTGGCGCGACGATCCGCAACATCGAGGAGTTCGAACGCGACTACCCCAACGCCACCACGGTGATGCTCGAGCAGAACTACCGCTCGACCCAGACGATCCTCACCGCGGCCAACGCGGTGATCTCCCGCAACGAGAGCCGGCGCGAGAAGAAGCTCTGGACCGATGCCGGTGACGGCCAGCCGATCGTCGCCTACGTGGCCGACGACGAGCATGACGAGGCCTCCTTCGTCGCCAACGAGATCGACCGGCTCAGCGACACCGAGGAGTTCACGGCCGGCGACGTCGCGGTGTTCTACCGCACCAACGCGCAGTCCCGGTCCCTCGAGGAGATCTTCATCCGGGTGGGCCTTCCCTACCGCGTGGTCGGCGGCACGCGCTTCTACGAGCGCAAGGAGGTCCGCGACGCGATCGCCTACCTGCGCACCATCGCCAACCCCGACGACGAGGTGTCGTTGCGCCGCATCCTCAACACCCCGCGCCGTGGCATCGGCGACCGCGCCGAGGCCATGGTCGAGGCCTTCGCTCAGCGCGAGCGCATCTCCTTCCACGCTGCGCTCGAGCGGGCCGACGAGGCCCCGGGCATCGCGACCCGGTCGCTGACCTCCATCGCGGCATTCGTGAAGCTGATCAGCGATCTGCGCACGTTGGAGGAGTCCGGTGCTGATCCGGCCACCGTCCTGCAGGCCGTCCTCGAGCAGAGCGGCTATCTGAAGGAGCTGCAGGAGTCGACCGACCCGCAGGACGAGACCCGCGTGGAGAACCTCGCCGAGCTCGAGTCGGTGGCCCAGGAGTTCACCGAGGCCAACCCGGAGGGCACCCTCGCGGAGTTCCTCGAGCAGGTCTCCCTCGTCGCTGACTCCGACGAGATCCCCGACGCCGATGCGTCCGGCGGCGTCGTCACCCTCATGACCCTCCACACGGCCAAGGGCCTGGAGTTCCCCGTCGTCTTCCTCACCGGCATGGAGGACGGCGTCTTCCCGCACATGCGGTCGCTGGGCGACTCCCGTGAGCTCGAGGAGGAACGCCGCCTCGCCTACGTCGGCATCACCCGGGCCCGCCAGCGCCTCTACCTCTCGCGCTCCATCACCCGCTCGGCCTGGGGCACCCCGGCGTTCAACGCGCCGTCGCGGTTCTTCGAGGAGATCCCGCCGACCGTCCTCGACTGGCGTCGCGAGGAGCCGGTCGGGCGCGCTGCGTCGTCGGGTGGCTACGGCTCGACGGCGAGCAGCAGCAGCGCGCTTCGGCTGGGGGATCGCCCGGTCGGCAAGGGCCCGGTGATGTCGCTGGCGGCGGGCGAGCGTGTCACCCACCAGAAGTTCGGGCTCGGCACCGTGGTGTCGGTGTCTGGGGTCGGCGACAAGTCCGAGGCGACGATCGACTTCGGGTCCTCCGGAGTGAAGCGCCTGCTGCTCAGGTACGCCCCGGTCGAGAAGCTCTAGCCCTGCGGTGAACGTGGCGACGTGAGCAGCGCGGCCATCTCCGCGACCTGCTGGCCCATCGTCTGCAGCTGTCTCACCACCGTCTCGTCGGAGTCCGACGCATCGGTGCGGATGAGGCCGCTGGAGTCGTTGATGGCGACGCCCAGGGGAGTAGGCCAGCCGCGCAGGGAGTGCACGACCTGTCTCAACTGCTGCAGGGTGCCGACCGCGGTCTGCCAACCGTGGGCCACCCCGATCAGTCCGACGGCACGGCCGTCGAGGTACGGGCGCTCGTCACGTCGCAGGTCCTCCACGTAGTCCAGGACGTTCTTGAGCATGCCGCTCACCCCGCCGTGGTAGCCGGGGCTGGCGACGATCAGGCCGTCGGCTCGGCGAACCGCATCGACGAGAGCGGCGGTCTCCGGTGTGCGGTCGGTTGTCTCGGTGTCGTAGATGGGCAGCATGAGCTGGCGCCCGGTGAGGTACTCGACCTCGGCACCGGTCTCGCCTGCTGCCTCGGCGGCGATGCGCAGGGCGCGCTCGGAGGCCGACATCGGCGTGGTGCTGCCACCGAGGGCGAGGACGAGGGGTCGAGTCACGGAGCGGAGTCTTCCACCTCGCCTCCGGCCACGCTCCTCGGCCATCCCCGAGGGAGTGTGAGCCGGGCTACTCCGTGACCAACCCCACATGGGGGCATGGAGTGGTGAGAGTAGTGTGCGCTCGGAAGACTTATTGGACGTCCACATACCCACATCAGTGGCGGAGGAGAGCGCGTGGATCTGTACGAGTACCAAGCGAAGCACCTGTTCGGTGCGCACGGGGTTCCCGTGACGCCGGGTGAGGTGTGCACGACGGCCGATGCGGCGCACGAGGCGGCCCGCAAGATCGGCTCGGCTGTCGTCGTCAAGGCCCAGGTCAAGACCGGCGGCCGCGGCAAGGCCGGCGGCGTCAAGCTGGCCGACGATCCCGCCGACGCGCAGGCCAAGGCCGACGCCATCCTCGGCATGGACATCAAGGGCCACACGGTCCACAAGGTGCTCATCACCGCGGCGAGCGACATCGCCGAGGAGTACTACGTGTCCTTCCTGCTCGATCGCGCCAACCGCACCTTCCTGGCCATGGCCAGCGTCGAGGGCGGCATGGACATCGAGGAGGTCGCCGCGACCAAGCCCGAGGCCCTCGCGAAGATCCGCGTGGACGCCCTCGAGGGCTGCACCGAGGCCAAGGCCCGCGAGATCGCCGACGCCGCGAACTTCCCGGAGGCCGTCAAGGATCAGGTCGTCGCGATCCTGCAGCAGCTCTGGGACGTCCTCGTCAAGGAGGACGCCACGCTCGTCGAGGTCAACCCGCTCATCCTCGACCCCAACGGCACGGTCCTCGCCCTCGACGGCAAGGTCACGCTGGACGGCAACGCCAACTACCGGCACGCGGAGCACGCGGACTTCGAGGATCGCGAGAACACCGATCCGATCGAGCTGCGCGCGCAGGAGTTCGACCTCAACTACGTGAAGCTCTCGGGTGAGGTCGGCATCATCGGCAACGGTGCCGGGCTCGTCATGAGCACGCTCGACGTCGTCGCCTACGCCGGTGAGGAGTTCGGCGGCATGAAGCCGGCCAACTTCCTCGACATCGGCGGCGGTGCGAGCGCGGAGATCATGGCGAACGGCCTCGACATCGTGCTCACCGACCCCGAGGTGAAGTCATGCTTCGTCAACGTGTTCGGCGGCATCACCGCGTGTGATGCGGTTGCCAACGGCATCCTGCAGGCCCTCGAGATGCTCGAGGCCAAGGGCGTGGAGCTGACCAAGCCGATCGTCGCCCGCATCGACGGGAACAACGCGGTCGAGGGGCGCAAGATCCTCACCGACGCCAACCACCCGCTCATCGAACTCGTCGAGACGATGGACGATGCGGCCCGCCGCGTCGCCCAGCTCGCGGCCGGAAAGTAGAGGACGAACCATGGCTATCTGGCTTGACGAGAACAGCAAGATCATCGTCCAGGGCATGACCGGCTCGGAGGGCACCAAGCACACCCGTCGCATGGTCGCCTCCGGCGCCAACGTGGTCGGCGGCGTGAACGCCAAGAAGGCCGGCGAGAACGTCGACGGCATCCCGGTGTTCGCGTCCGTCGCCGAGGCGATGGCCGAGACCGGCGCCAACGTCAGCGTCCTGTTCGTGCCGCCGCGCTTCACCAAGGACGCGGTCGACGAGGCCGTCGACGCGAAGATGCCGCTCGCGGTCGTCATCACCGAGGGTGTCCCCGTGCACGACACCGCCCAGTTCTTCCAGTACGCGGAGAACGCGGGCACCACGCGGATCATCGGCCCGAACTGCCCGGGCATCATCAGCCCCGGCAAGTCGAACGCCGGCATCATCCCGGCCGACATCACCAAGGCCGGCCGCATCGGCCTGGTGTCGAAGTCCGGCACGCTGACCTACCAGATGATGTACGAGTTGCGCGACATCGGCTTCTCCACCTGCGTCGGCATCGGTGGCGACCCGATCATCGGCACGACCCACATCGACTGCCTCGCGGCCTTCCAGGAGGACCCCGAGACCGATGCGATCGTGATGATCGGCGAGATCGGCGGCGACGCCGAGGAGCGGGCCGCGGCCTTCATCAAGGACAACGTCACCAAGCCGGTCGTCGGCTACGTCGCGGGCTTCACCGCCCCCGAGGGCAAGACGATGGGCCACGCGGGCGCGATCGTGTCCGGCTCCGCCGGCACCGCCGCCGCCAAGCAGGAGGCTCTCGAGGCCGTGGGCGTGAAGGTCGGCAAGACGCCGTCCGCCACCGCAGCCCTCATGCGGGAGATCATGACGAAGTAGCACGAGGACGACATCGCGAGTGGGCGGTTGTCGGGGTCGATGCGTGAGCAGACACCCCGACAACCGCCCACTCGCGTGTTCTGGCCGAACTCTGGGAGGCTTGCCCCATGGACGAGACCGTCACGAGGACTTCAGGGAGCGTGGAACAAGGCTCCGTGGCTGAGGCGCTGCGCCGCCGGGCTGCCGAGGTTCACCGTGAGCTCGCCGAGATGGGGTTCACGACGACGCATGCGGAAATCGACCGCAGCAAGCGCGAAGGTCGCCTCTGACGGTGTCGTCGTCGATCCCTCGGTGGCGCTGGACTCGTTCCTGACGCCGGCTGACCCGCGTCCCGAGCATTCCGCGAGTGGTCAGTTGTCGGGGGCGACGCGCGAGCGAACACCCCGACAACTGACCACTCGCGAGTGACGAGTTGGATGGCGGGGTGATCGAGACCTGGGGGCCGCTGACCCTCGCCATCGTCGTCATCTGCGTCCTCCTCTACGGATTCAGCAAGACCGCCATGCCGGTGGCCGGGGTGGTCGCCGGCCCGTTCCTCGCGGCAGCCCTGGGCGCGACGACGGCATCCGGTTTCATCATGCCGCTGCTCCTCATCGGTGATCTCATCGCGCTGACGCGGTATCGCCAGCATGTGAACTGGAAGCTGATCTGGCGGATCGCCCCCGGCGTGATCGTCGGCATCCTTCTCACGGCCCTGCTCTTTCGCGTTGCGGAGGTCTCGACCCTCAACCGCGTCATCGGTGTGCTGATCCTGCTGTCCGTCGCCTTGGAGATGTGGCGTCGGCGCCGGCCGGTCGAGACTGGTGAGCCGCCGCCGGCCACATGGCGCAATCGGGGGCTGTCCGGCTTCTTCGGGATCCTCACGGGCATGACGACGATGGCCGCCAATGCTGGTGGCACCGCCATGACTCTCTATCTGGTCAACATGCGGGTCTCGATGCTCGCCTTCATGGGCACGTCCGTGTGGTTCTTCCTGTTCATGAATCTGCTCAAGATGCCCTTCCTCATCGGGCTGGGGTTCCTCACCACCGACACCCTCATCGCGGACCTGTTCTTCGTTCCGCTGATCGGCATCGGGGCGTGGATCGGCGTCATCGTCTTCAACCGGATGAACGAGCGGGTGTTCACCATCTCGGCCCTGGTGCTGAGCGCCATCGCCTCACTGTGGCTGATCATCCACGGCTGACCGTGGTTGACTGCCGTCCATGACCGCACTCAATGATTCCGCACTCGCCGGCAAGGTCGTCCTCATCAGCGGCGGCACCCAGGGTCTCGGAGCTGCCTGCGCCCGCACTGCTGCCCGCTGCGGTGCCGAGGCCGTGGTCGTCACCGGCCGCAACCCGGAGAAGGCAGAGGCGCTTCTCGACGAGATCGCCGAGATGGGTGCCGACGGCATGGTCGTCCGAGCGGATGTCTCCGTGGTCGAGGACGCCCAGAACACCGTGGCCGCGACGATCGAGGCCTACGGGCGCATCGACTGCGTCGTGAACGCGGCCGGGATCACCACCCGCGGCACGCTCTTGGACACCACTCCGGAACTCTTCGCCGAGCACATCAACACGAACCTGCGAGGGCCGTTCTTCATCATGCAGGCGGCCGTGCAGGACATGATCGCGCGCGGGGCGTCCGGAAGCATCGTGAACGTCCTGAGCATGTCGGCGCACGGTGGCCAGCCCTTCATCGCACCGTACGTCGCCTCCAAAGCAGGTCTTGCGGCAGCCACCAAGAACGCTGCGCATGCCCATCGCGCCGATCGCATCCGGATCAACGGACTCAACATCGGCTGGACAGCCACCCCGGGTGAGGACGCGATCCAGAAGCGCTTCCACGACGCCGACGACTCGTGGCTCTCCGAAGCGGCGACCAAGGTGCCCTTCGGCCGGATCGGCGACCCGGACGAGATCGCCGACATGATCGTGTTCCTGCTCTCCGACGCCTCCGGAATCGTGACCGGCTCGGTCATCGACTGGGACCAGATCGTCATGGGTGCGTTCGACTGATCGCCGGTCGCGAGGCCGCCCCACGCGTGGCGGTCCCGGTTGCGAGGCGCGCGGCCTGAGATTCTTGGTCGCATGAGTGCCCCGACGATGCCGCCCGTCTCCGACGGCCCCCCGGCATCGTCACGGCCGCCTCGACCCCGGTTCGCGCTGCCGCACGGCTGGTGGCGCTGGCGCCCCTCGATCGGACGGCCGTCGCTCGGGGGATTCCGACTGTTCCGGCAGCCCTGGCTGCTGAGCCTCGCGGCCGCCCTCTGGGCTGCGGGGATCGGCCTGCTCCTCGCAGCCGCGCCGATGCTGATCCTGTGGCTGGGCAGCACCGGCAGTGAGACCGAGATCGGCTGGATGCAGTCCCTGCGCTGGGCAGGCCTGCTCTGGCTGGTCGCGAACGGTGCTGCCGTGTCGATCGCCGGCATCACGGTGACCCTCCTGCCGTGGGGGCTCATGCTCGTCCCGCTGGTGCTCCTCTCGGCGGGCAGTGCGTGGGCTGCTCGTCGCAGTGAGGCCCGTGAGCCGCTGGCCGTCGTCTGGGTGATCGTGCCCGGAGTCGTCCTGTACACCCTCATCGCCGCGGGCATCGATGTCCTCGTGTCCGAGCCCGTTGCGCGAGTTGACCTCCTCGACTCCGTTCTCGGGGCTGCGGCGCTGGCACTCCTCGGCTCCACGTGGGGTGCTGTGCGAGCCTCAGGCCTGATGGAGCGGCTGCCCGTTCCGGCCACCGTCCGCGCGGGCGCACGTGCAGCCGCTGCCGCGGCGATGGTCATCGTCGCCATCGGTGCGGTCGCCGCGGCCGTGTCGCTGATCATCGGGATCGACGATGCCATCACCATGGGCCGTTCCCTGGCGGCCGGAGCCGGTGGGGGAGTCGGACTTCTCGCACTCGGACTGGCCTATGTGCCGGTCATGGTGGTGTGGGGCGCCGCGTACGTGCTCGGCGCCGGGGTGTCACTGGGCAGCGCCGTCGTGCTGTCCCCCTTCCTCGCCACCAGCGCGCCGGCCGAACTGCCGGCCTTCCCGCTGCTCGCCACACTCCCGCAGCAGCCCCCGCCGATGTCCTGGCTGTTGCCCGTCGCCGGGATCGTCGCCGGTGCCATCGCCGGAGCACTCGTCGCCCGGGTGTGCCGGGTGGAGGGCCGACTGGTGCGGCTGGCTGTCGCAGCCGCAGCGGCCGTCGGGGCGGGCCTGCTGCTCGCCGTCCTGGCATGGCTGTCGCTGGGCTCGCTGGGCACCGGCGCTCTCGTCGATCTCGGGCCCGATCCCGTGATCGTTGGGGTTCTGGCAGCGGTGCTCGTCAGTATCGGTGCGATCCCGGCTGCCGTGGCCCCCAGCCCGCCGGCGCGCCCGACCCTCTCTGTGGCACCTGCTGAGGAGATCATCCCGGTGCCGGTTGCGGAGCCGGCGCCGGTCGCGGAGCCGGTGCCCGAGCCGGTCAGTGCGCCGCTAGCCGTCCCGGTTGAGACCGCTCCGACTGCGGTGGAGGACCTTCTCGAAGAGACTGCTGCCGTGGACGAGGTGAATGACGTCGAGAGAGAGCTTGCCTACCCGGCAGCGCCCTCAGCACCCGCGCACGCGGAGCCGGTGGAGGATTCCGAGAGCACCGAGGACCCTCGTGAGTGAGCCTTCCGGGCTGCCCCGGCCGCCGGTGGAGATCGGAAAGGCCATCGGCTGGTCCTGGCAGGCCTTCCGGCCCAACGCCGGCGCCTTCATGGGCCTTGCG
The DNA here is from genome assembly GCA_030425745.1 of Actinomycetes bacterium. GTDB lineage: Bacteria > Actinomycetota > Actinomycetes > S36-B12 > S36-B12 > UBA10649. The sequence continues at coordinate 1,095 of JAUHZW010000066.1, read as the reverse complement.
GTCGTCGTGGTGCTCCTCACTGCAGCCCAGCAGATCGGCACCACCTCGATCCAGAACGTCCTGCTCGACTGCGTCAACCCGCAGTCTCCGGGGCAGGAGAACGCCTGCTCGGTGGCCCTGAGCCCGTCGGGTCTGGCACCGATCGGCATAGCCGTCGCGCTCGTGTTCCTCGCCTACATCGCCCAGATCGGTGTCGTCCGCGGCGCCCTCGGCGCTACACGTGGTGTGCGTCCGGGCATCACCGACCTCATCGAGAGCCGGAACTTCGGCCGGTACGCCCTCTTCGTGATCGTCTACCGCATTCTCTTCTTCGTCGGCATCGCGCTGTGCATCCTGCCCGGCCTGCTCGTTCTGGTGTTCTTTCAGTTCGGTCAGTACTTCGTCCTCGACCGCGGGATGGGCGTCATCCAGGCCATGAAGGCGAGCGCATCCCTTGCCTCCCGGCACCTCGCCCCGGTCGCAACGGTGGCGCTGATCGCCGCGGTGCTCGAACTCGTCGGCGGCATCCTCTACGGGCTGCCGATGCTGTTCACGCTGCCGTTCGCATCCCTGTTCGTCGCCAACGTCTACCGGCAGCTCACCGAGCCTCCGTCGGCCGAGGGCTGACGGAGGGCGATCGATAGGGTTCGAGCGTGCCCGCTCGGATCGTCGTCCTCGCCTCGGGATCTGGCACCCTCCTGCAGTCCGTCATCGACGCGGTCGCATCCGGTGACCTCGATGTTGAGCTCGTCGCAGTGGGCAGCGACGTGCCGCATGCGCAAGCCCTGGATCGGGCACGGCGTGCCGGCATCCCCGTCTTCGTCGTGGCTCCGGGTGACTTCCCCGACCGTGACGCATGGAACGCCGCCGTGCTGACCGCTCTCCGCGAGCAGGCTCCTGACTGGATCGTCAGCGCCGGTTTCATGCGGATCCTGGGGCCGTCGGTGGTCGACGCCTTCCCCGGCCGGATCATCAACACCCATCCGGCGCTGCTGCCCTCCTTCGCCGGTGCCCACGGAGTCCGCGACGCTCTGGCCTACGGGGTGAAGGTCACGGGGTGCACTGTGCACCTGATCGACCACGGAGTCGACACCGGCCCGATCCTCGCCCAGCAGG
>JAUHZW010000333.1 GCA_030425745.1 Actinomycetes bacterium | reverse complement strand
CCGCGTATAGCGCCGCCGCCCGATCGACGTCATCGTCAGCCTCGGCTGGGGTGGGCATGGCATGAACGTTGCTCTCGGGGATTGTGATGTGGTCGATGAGAGCCGCCCGCGCACCTGTCTCGTTGCGCTCGGGATCACCCGTCGGGAGGAAGCGCTCATCGCCCCACCACAGGTGCACGCGTGACCAGTCGACGGCGGCTGCGGAAGCCCGCACAGCCTGCAGGACCGCTGTTCCGATACCGCCACCGGTCAGGCACAGGTGCGCCTCTGGAGCGCCCTCGAGGGATTCGACCAGCGTCGTGATCACCCGTGCCGCCGCGGCCTGGGCAAGGTCCTCCGCCGTTGAGTGACGGACGACGTCGACGATCACGGCAGCTCCAGATGTGTCAGGACGGATCCGTACACGTCGTCCGGATCAAGGCGCCTCAACTCCTCCGACAGCAGCCCGGCCAGACCCCGTCGGGCGAGAGCGATCCGGGCATCGGCGACTCCTGGACGCCGCAGTGTCGCGGTGTCGCCCTGCGGACGCTCAACGACGATGTCGCCCTCGCCAGAGGACAGACGCACCTCAGTGATCCCTGGACCGGTGGATGTCTCGAGGCGCACCGGGATGCGCAGGCACTGGGCGAGCCAGGAGCGCAGGAGCAGAGCACTGGCGTTCTGCTCCTCGGCGACCACGACACCCTCCGTGAGGGTCGGGGAGAACTGGTCCAGCGCCGACGCCAGAGCAGACCGCCATGGCGTGAGGCGGGTCCAGCTGAGGTCGGTGTCGCCTGGGCGGTACCCCGCCTTGCGACGCTGCAGCTCCCGATACGGGTCCTCGCACGTCGCGGCATCGGTGATGCGCCGCTGAGCATGTCGGCCGATGGGGTCGTCGGCAGGGACATCCGGTCCGCCCTCCGGCCAGTAGGCCACAACGGGGGTGTCCGAGAGCAGCAGGGGGATGGCCACCGAGTTGGCATGGTCGGCAAGGGCCCCCCGCAGTCGCAGGACGGCCACCTCACCCGGTCCGTCATCGCCCCCGACGGCGATCTCGGCGTCCAGGCGGGCTTCCTGGCGCCCCGGACGGGGGATCAGCGTCACGATCCGCATGGGGTGCTGGCGCGCCGCGGTCACAGCACCGGACGTGGCGTCGGCCTGGAACTCCTCGTCACTGAGGATGAGCAGGTTCAGCACCATCCCGGTGGCGGGGGAGCCGTTGCGGTGCCGCTCCTGAGCGATCGCGGCGGCCACCTCGCCGCCGCTGGTGTCATCGAGTCGGATCATGGCCGCCTCCCGCTCATGTTCCGGCGCCTCATGGCCGCCTCCAGCTCCGCCCGTCCCGGGCGATCATCTCGTATGAGCTTGCCGGCCCCCACCCGCCCGATGCGTACTGCTCGGGCCTTCCGTGCCCGGCCCAGTAATCGAGAACCGGATCGAGGATCTCCCACCCGAGTTCGACCTCCTCGTGCCGCGGGAACAGCGGGGGATCGCCCAGCAGGACATCGAGGATGAGCCGTTCGTAGGCCTCGGGGCTCGTGTCGACGAAGGA
>JAUHZW010000065.1 GCA_030425745.1 Actinomycetes bacterium | reverse complement strand
GGTGAAGCAGACGTCCGAGATGGATCGGCTCGACTCCTCCCGGGAGAAGACCGGAGTCTTCCTGCAGCGCTACGCGATCAACCCGGTCAACGGAGAGCGCATTCCGGTGTGGGCATCGGACTACGTCCTGGCCGACTACGGCACGGGCGCCATCATGGCGGTGCCCGCCCACGACCAGCGCGACCTCGACTTCGCCCGGGCCTTCAATCTCCCGGTGCGCGTCGTCGTCGATGCGGGGGACGACCCGAACGAGACCGGTGTGGCGACGGCGGACGACGGCTCCCACATCAACTCCGGCCCGCTCGACGGTCTGGGCAAGGCCGAGGCGATCGAGTGCATCTTGGAGATCCTGGCCGAGCGAGGCACAGGCGAGGCGGCGGTCAACTACCGGCTGCGCGACTGGTTGATCTCCCGTCAGCGCTACTGGGGCACCCCTATCCCCATCATCCACTGCGAGTCCTGCGGTGAGGTGCCGGTGCCGGACGACCAGTTGCCCGTCACGCTCCCGCCGGCCGAAGGCCTGGATCTCAAGCCCAAGGGCACGTCCCCGTTGGGTGGCGCGACGGACTGGGTGAACACCACGTGCCCGTCCTGTGGCGGCCCGGCGCTCCGCGACACCGACACGATGGACACCTTCGTCGATTCGTCGTGGTACTACCTGCGCTACGCCGATCCACGCAACGAGCAGCAGGCCTTCGACCCCGAGATCGTTCGTCAATGGCTGCCCGTCGATCAGTACGTCGGCGGCGTGACCCACGCGATCCTGCACCTGCTGTACTCGCGGTTCTTCACCAAGGTCCTGCACGACATGGGCCTGTTGGACTTCACCGAGCCCTTCACCCGACTGCTCAATCAGGGCATGGTCGTGATGGACGGCTCGGCGATGAGCAAATCCCGCGGAAACCTGGTCCGGCTGTCGGACGAGCTCGCCGTGAACGGGGTCGACGCCATCCGCTTGACGATGGTGTTCGCCGGCCCGCCGGAGGATGACGTCGACTGGGCCGATGTCTCGCCCGCCGGCTCGCGCAAGTTCCTGGCCCGCGCGTGGCGGGTCGCCGGTGACGTCACGTCTGATCCGGGTGTCGACGTCACCACAGGTGACATCGAGCTTCGCAAGGCCACGCATCGGGCGCTGAACGATGCCGCGCTGGCCGTGGAGACCTTCCGCTTCAACGTCGCTGTCGCGCGCACCATGGAGCTGGTCAATGCCACCCGGAAGGCGATCGACTCCGGCTGCGGTCCGGAAGACCCGGCCGTGCGGGAGGCCGCGGAGGCGGTGGCGATCATGCTCTCGCTCGTCGCTCCCTACACCGCCGAGGACATGTGGAACCGGCTCGGTCACGAGCCGACAGTGTTCCTCGCCGGATGGCCCGAGGTCGACCCGGCTCTGCTGGTGGAGGACACCGTCACGTGCGTCGTCCAGGTCGCGGGCAAGGTCCGTGACCGGCTCGAGGTGGCTCCGTCGATCAGCGACGAGGAGCTGCAGTCCCTGGCCCTTGCGGCTCCGGGTGTGGTCAAGGCTCTCGACGGTTCGGGGATCCGCACCGTGATCGTCCGGGCCCCGAAGCTCGTCAACATCGTTCCGGCGTAAGCGTCGCGGCGATGATCGAGGTCGCGCCCGCCGATGCGCGGCGCGTGGCCCTGTGGTCGGTCGGGCTGCTGGGTGGTACGCCGGCACCGGCTCAGGCCCGGCGCTGGTCGGCGTCTCGCCAGGTCGCGGCTGTCCGCGGCGTGCTCCATGGGCTCGGGGCCGTGCAGTTGGACACGATCAGTGTTCTGGCCCGGTCCCATGAACTGGTCGCGTACGCACGCCTCGGTCCGGTGGGCAGGGCGGCCGTCGAGGAGGCCTACTGGTCCGGAGACGACGCCTTCGAGTACTGGTCCCACGCGGCCTGCATCCTGCCCATGGAGTCATGGCCACTGTTCGCGTTTCGGCGCCGGCACTACCGGGCCAAGGGGGAGCGCTGGCATGGGCCCCCGCGTCACGACCTGGATGAACTCCGGGCGCGCATCCGCAGTGACGGCCCCATCACCACGAGTGACGTCGGTGGGGCCAAGCGCGGCGGTGAGTGGTGGGACTGGTCGGACTCCAAGATCGCCCTCGAGTGGCTGCTCGACACCGGCGAGGTCGTCGTGACACGTCGCGTCGGATGGCGACGCACCTACGACCTCGCCGAGCGGGTGATCCCAGCAGACCTCTTCCACGATGACCTGTCCGACGAGGACTGCCACGCAGCCCTCGTCGCCGCAGGGGCGCGCCTCATGGGCGTGGGCACCGCCGCCGAGATCGCCGACGTGCATCGCCTGCCCGTCTCAGTGGTGGCCCGGCATGCCGCGCAGGCCGGCCTCGTCCCGATCACGGTGCGCGGGTGGCCGTCGACGTGGGCTCATCCGGACGCCCTCGCATGGCTCGGGTCCGCAGGAGAGGAGCGGCATCGGACCACGCTCCTGTCACCGTTCGACCCCCTGATCTGGCACCGGGAGCGCGTGGAGCGGATCTTCGGCATGCGTCATCGCATCGAGGCCTACACGCCGGCACCGAAACGGGTGCACGGCTACTTCGCGATGCCCGTCCTGCACCGGGGGCGTCTGGTCGCACGCGTGGACCCGAAGCGCAGGGGAGATGCTCTCGTCGCCCAGCGGGTCACCCTGGAATCGTCCAGCACGGCCGCGCTGGACGGGACGGCGCGTGCCCTCGGGGAAGCGGCGTCCTGGGTGGGCGCATCGACGGTCGAGATCGGTGACGTTCGTGCCCCGGATGCAGCGTCCGAGGCGCGGTCGCGACTCGCGGAGCTAGTCAAGCGGCGCGAGTAGGGTGCCGAACATGTCCGAGTGCCGGGTGGCCGTCATCACCGACTCAACCTCCTACCTGCCTGCCGGGTGGGCGCGTGAGTGGGACATCGACGTCGTGCCGGTGCAGGTCGTCGTCGCCGGTCGACCGTACGACGAGACTGACGACGATCAGGCCCTCCAAGTGGCCGAGGCGCTCCGGGACTGGAAGCCGGTCACCACCAGTAGGCCGTCCCCGGCGCGGTTCCTGGAGTCCTACCTGCGGGCCATCGAGCACGGGGCTGAGGGCATCGTCGTGGCCACCCTGTCCTCGGCGATGTCGGCGACTTACGAGTCGGCTCAACTGGCCGCAAAGGAGGTCGCGCTGCCGGTACGGATCGTCGACACCCGGTCCATCGCCATGGGTGAGGGCTTCGCGGTCATCGCCGGAGCCCGCGCGGCCCGGGCGGGAGGATCGGTCGACGAGGTCGCCGAGTGCGTCGCCGAGCGGGCGGCGGCTGCCCGCGTCTACTTCTACGTCGACACCCTGGAGTACCTGCGTCGCGGGGGTCGCGTCGGATCCACCCGTGCGGCCGTGGGGCAGGCCCTCCAGGTGAAGCCTCTGCTGCAGGTGCACGATGGCCGTGTCGAGCGACTGGAGCAGGTGCGAACGGCCGGCCGAGCATTGGCGCGCCTGCGTGACCTTGCCGTCGAGGCCGCGGATGGTCGCAGCCGCGTCGACATCGCCGTGCAGCACCTGGGTGCCCCCGAGCGCGCTGAGGCACTGGCGCGGGAACTGGAATCGGAACTCCCCGAGGCCCGGGTCGTCCTCGGGACCGTCGGGGGTGTCGTGGGTGCGCATGTCGGGCCCGGCATGGTGTCCGTCGTCGTCGCCCCGGCCGATCCGGAGTCCTGAGCGCGTCGTGACCATCGATCTCACTGCCATCCCGTCGGTCGTCTGGTGGCTGCTGGCTGTCGTGGTCGGTTACCTGCTCGGTGCGATCAACCCCGCGGCGCTGGTGTCGCGGGCCTTCGGTGTGGACCTGCAGTCCGTGGGATCCGGCAATCCCGGAGCGACCAACGTGGCACGTGCGCTCGGACCCCGATGGGCGGTCCTGGTCGGGTTTCTCGACATCCTCAAGGGCTTCATCCCCGCTGCGGCATTCGGGATCCTCGTCGGTCAGACCGCAGGTCAGATCGCCGGCCTTGCCGCAGTCGTCGGACACATCACGTCCCCTTACCTGCGCGGGCGCGGCGGCAAGGGTGTGGCGACGACCCTGGGGGCGATCCTGGGCGTCCAGCCGCTGCTCGCCATCCCGGTCCTCGCCGCGTTCGGGATCGGGGTCGCCATCTGGCACCGGGTGGGCATCGGCGCGGTGGTGGGCGCCCTGGCGCTCATCGCCGCCGGCGTCATCGGGTGGGCGACGGGCTGGACCGACACCGCGGACATGTGGTTTGCCATCGTCCTCGGGGTGCTCGTGCTGAGCCGCCATGCAGGCAACATCCGAAGGGCGCTGCGCGGCGGCTGACGTCCATTCGCTTGAGTCGGATGGCGCTGCTCCGTCCACACCCGGGCTGATCCTGGTCATCCGTCCACAGACTGGGTGACGCCCGACTCAGGTCGGCAGACGGCTCCTAGCGTCGCGGCATGACCTGGCGAGAGAGAGCACGGGACGCGGCGGAGAGCCGCCTCCGCGGACTGCGAACGGGCAGCGAGGGGCCGTCACCCGCGAACGACGGGGCGCAGGCCACGGACGACGCTGCCCCGGCAGCCGTCCTTCGGTCGGTGCGCACGGGGCCGTGGACCGCGTCGGCGGTCCGTGGTCTGGTGGTCCTCATCGTTCCCGTTGTGGCCGTGGCGGCCTACCTGACCTGGATGGCGCAGCCTCGAGAGGTGGCACCCGTCCCGGAGATCGTGGCCGTCGGCGATCCGATCAGCGGCACTCTGCCCGTCGGCCCCGATACCCCCGCGCCCGATACCCCCGCACCCAGCGCCGCGGCATCGCTCGACCCGGCCCCGGCAGCCGGGCCACCTCAGACCGCTGCTCCGGTCGAAGACGTCATCGTCCACGTGGCCGGGCAGGTGGCTCGGCCGGGTCTGGTGCGACTGCCCGGCGGGTCGCGGGTCGCCGATGCTGTTGAGGCCGCCGGCGGTGTCACCCGGCCTCGAGCGGCGGAGTCGGTCAACCTCGCACGCATGGTCCTCGACGGCGAACAGATCTACGTCGGGGCTGACCCGCGAACCTCGGCAGCGGCGCCCGCGGGGGTCGGCGCGGTGACGAACGAGGCCGGGCCCGTGGATCTCAACACGGCCACCGTCGAGCAGTTGGATGCCCTGCCCGGAGTGGGGCCGGTGATCGCCGGCCGGATCGTCGAATGGAGATCGGTGCATGGGCGGTTCCGGTCGGTCGATGAACTCACCGAGGTGTCCGGCATCGGCGAGGCGATGCTCGCGGACCTGCGTTCGCGGGTCCGGGTGTGATCGACGCCCGGCTCCTCGTTCCCGCGGTGGGAGCGTGGCTCGGGATCGCGCTGACCCTCGCCTGGGGGTCCCTCGTGGGCGGCGTCGTGATCCTCGTCGGCATCGTCGCGGCGGCGACCGTCACGAGCAGAGCTCGCCCTGCCGTTGCCGTCGGAACGGTCTTCGCGGTACTCGGCGTCCTGGCCGCGATCCTGCTGCCCTGGCGGCTCACGCCCGGTCCGGTCGCGGAGTGGGTCGGGGATCGAGCGACGGTGACGGCCCAGATCCAGGTGACGGGAGAGGTGCGCATGCGGTCGGCCGCGAGCTCGGGGGCGTGGTGGGCGGTCGCCGACCAGTCGGTGCGGGCGACCACCACGACGCTGACGGCGAGAGGGGAGACGCTGGCCGTCCGCCTGCCGATCCTGCTCAGGCTCCCGGAGGATGCGGTGGTCCCGGCCCGCGGCTCGACCATCGAGGTCACCGGCCGGCTGTCTGGGGTGCCGGCTGCGCGCGGTCTGGCCGCGGAGATCCGAGCCGGCGCATCACCCTGGACCCTGCGTGACGGGCCCGCCGCCCTGCCCGCCATCGCCACCGCGATGCGTGACGGGCTCACCGCCTCGCTGAGCGGAGTGCCCCCACCTGCGGCATCGATCGTCCGGGGGCTCACCCTGGGCGATGACAGCGGTCAGCCCGAGAGTCTGACCGAGGACATGCGCGCGAGCGGCCTGGCGCATCTGATGGCCGTGAGCGGCGGCAATGTCGCCATCGTCGTGGGAGCCGTGATCGCGCTGATGGTGATCGCCGGGGCGTCGCTGACGGCTCGGGTGTTCGCCGGGGCCCTCGCCGTGGCGTACTACGCCTACCTGGTGGGCCCGGAGCCCAGCGTGCTGCGCGCCTCGGTCATGGGGGTGATCGCCCTTCTCGGTGTCATCGCCGGCGGCCGTCGCAGCGGACCCTCGATCCTCGGAGCGGCTGTCGTCGGACTGCTGCTCGTCATGCCGTGGCTCGCCCTGTCGTGGGGTTTCGCCCTCTCCTGCGCCGCCACGGCCGGCATCCTGCTCGTGGCACCTGTGCTGATGGCCCGCATGGCCCAGATCGTGCCTCGTTGTCCTGTCCTGATCCTGCAGGCGGCGGCGCTCACCGTCGCCGCCCAGATGGCCACGCTTCCGCTGCTGGTCGCCATGGGAGGGGCCGCAGGATGGGTCGCGGTGCCGGCCAACCTCCTCGCGATGCCTCTCGTGGCACCAGTGACGGTGCTCGGACTCCTCGCTGCGGGTTTAGGTCCCCTGTGGACGTGGGGTGCCTCCCTCATGGGAACTCTGGCGGGATGGCCGGCCAGGGGGATCGCCTGGATCGCCGAGGTGGCACCGGGACTGCCGCTCGCCGACTGGCCGGTGGGATCGGGGTGGCCCTCGGGGTGGCCGGGGGCAGCGCTGGTCGCCGTGCTCGTCGCCGGCGCGGCCCTCATCCGGGTCGGCGTGCGGTCCCGCGCCTGGCGCTCCCTGCCCGTCGTCTCCCGCCGAGGTGTCGCCGGGGTCACCGTCCTCCTGCTGGCGCTCCTGATCATCCGGCCGCCCACGCAGCGGGGATGGCCGCCCCCGGACTGGCTGATCATCATGTGCGACGTCGGGCAGGGAGACGGCCTGCTGCTGAACGCCGGAAACGGGGCGGCGGTCGTGGTCGATGCGGGCGTCGACCCGGACGCCATCGACCGATGTCTGGCTGATGCCGGGGTCACGGTCGTGCCGGCGATCGTGCTGACGCACTTCCATGCCGACCATGTGGGCGGCCTGGTCGGGGTGACCCGGGGGAGATCCGTGGGGTCGGTTCTTTCATCGCCACTCCTCGATCCCCGGGACCAGTCGGCCTTGGTGGTTCAGGCGGTCACCGCGGCGGGTCTGACGCTGGGGGCGGTCACCGCGGGTGATGCGCGTCGCGCCGGCGATGTCTCCTGGCGGGCACTGTGGCCCCGTCGGGTGATCCGGGCCGGCTCCCTGCCGAACAACGCGAGCGTGGTGCTGATCGCGGAGGTGCGTGGCCGCACCATCCTGCTCACCGGTGACGTGGAGCCTGAGGCCCAACGCGCCCTGTTGGACGATGTCCGGGGTCTGGAAATCGACATCGTCAAGGTCCCCCATCACGGGTCGCGACATCAGCTGAGAGCCTTCGCTGACCTGGTTCGAGCTCCCATAGCGCTCGTCAGTGTCGGGGCCGACAACGACTACGGGCATCCGGATGAGGAGGCGGCCTCGTGGTTCGCCACACGCCGGGACGGGCTGCTCCGAACGGACGAAGACGGTGAGGTCGCCGTCGTGATCGAGGGAAGTCGAGGGTCAGTGCAGGGGACCGGCCTCGGCGTCGTCGTCCGAGATGGCATGCTTCGGCCATCATGAGTGCGCCGACCATCACGCTCGCCATCGGGGCTGAGCAGGTTCTGGTCGACCGCGCTGTCTCCTCTGTGGTCACCCAGGTCCGGCGTGCTGATCCGGCGGCGATGCGCACGGTGATCGCTGCCGGTGACGAGTCGGCCGCCCATGCGCTGCGCGAGGCTGCCGCCCCGAACCTCTTCGGTGACGGGGGCATCGTGATCATCGAGGGCGTCGATGCGGCAGACGACGCGATGGGCGTCGCGATCCGAGAGGTGCTCGCCGACCTGCCCGACGCCACGTACCTGGTCTTCACGCACCCCGGCGGCACCAAGGGCAAGGCGCTGCTCGATGCGATCCGAGCTGCCGGCGCCGAGCAGGTGGACTGCCCGACCCTGAAGAAGGGTCGCGCCACGACGGACTTCCTGACCAAGGAGTTCGCCCGCAACAAGCGCAAGGCCACGCCCGACGCGGTCGCGGCGATGTACGAGGCGATCGGCCATGATCTCGGCCTGCTCTGTGGAGCGGTGAGTCAACTGTGCGCCGACATCGATCAGGACCCCATCGACGCCGATGCCGTGCATGAGTACTTCGCCGGAGTGGCCGAGGTCTCGGGGTTCGCGATCGCCGACGCCGTCTGGGATCGGCGGCACGCGGAGGCCCTTCGCATGCTCCGACAGGCCATGCTGACCTCCGGGTCGAACAGTCTGGGGCCTTCGACGGTCGCCTCGCTCGCCAGCGGCCTGCGCACACTGGTGCGGGTCGGCGGCATGCCGCCCGGTGCGTCGGAGGCTGATGTCGCCCGCGAGGCCGGTGTTCCGCCCTGGAAGGTCAAGGTGCTCCGCCGGCAGTGGTCTCGCTGGTCCGGTGATCAGCGGCGGCTCGCAGCAGCGGCCGTGTCGCTGGCCGAGGCCGACGCCGCGATGAAGGGCGGCGTCGGAGAGGGCAGCAGCCTGGATGCCGAGCAGAAACTGCTGGCGATGGAGATCCTGGTCGCTGGATCCGCTCGAACATAGCGACGGACACCACGTCGATCAGTCGCTCAGTGCCTCCAGGCCTCCGCGGATGAAGGTGAGGACCAGGTCGGTCTCCTGGGCGGCAGAGGCTGACCCGGCCTCGATCCGGGTGATCGAGGCATCGACAGCGCCCCACACAAGGGAGGCGGCTGCCGCAGGGTCGCTGACCCGCGCGTCGGTGACCGCCGCGGCGAGGGGGCGAATGAGGTCGCGGTGCTGCTCCTGCACAGCGGTGCGGCGGTTGGCCGGGAGCTCGATGGTGCCCGCGGCCCGCACGAGGGCGTGGCGGCCGTCGGCCACGTACTCCAGGACGGCTCGCACCCACGCCCGGATTCGCTCCTGCGGATCGGTGAGACCCGCGGTGGCGTCGACGAGTTCGGTGTTCCACGCTGCGAGCTCATCGACGAGGACGTCGGCAATGAGCTCGGCGGCACTCCCGTAGTACTCATAGACCGCCGATCGGGACAGCCCGACCTCGGTGGCGACCTCGGCAACCGTGAAGGTGCCTTCACGCAGGATCAGCGCAGCCGCGGCCTCCAGGAGGGCGGCCCGGCGCTGCTCACGGTGCTCCACCACGGTCGGCGCGCTGATCTTGGGCATGGAGAGAGTATGCCTCAGCCTCCTCAGCGCCGGTGGGCCACTCACGCGCCGCTGGGCCGCCCGCGGAAATGCAGAAGGCGCCCCGAAGGGCGCCTTCTGCTGAGAATCGGGTGTGGCTAGAGGGCCGCGGCCTTCTTGGCGATGGCCGACTTGCGGTTGGCGGCCTGGTTGGCGTGGATGACGCCCTTGCTGTTCGCCTTGTCCAGGGCCCGGTTGGCCTCCCGCGCGAGCTCCTGGGCCTCAGCGGTGTTGCCGGCATCGGCGGCCTCGTGGAACTTGCGGATGGCGGTCTTCAGGGCCGACTTGACCGACTTGTTGCGCAGGCGCGCCTTCTCGTTGGTGAGGATGCGCTTCTTCTGCGACTTGATGTTCGCCACGGGTCAACCTTCTGGATAGGAGTGCTACTGGGAAGTTCTGGGTGGTGCAGTGGTCAAGCGACCCCCAAGACTACCCGTAGGCTGCTCCTGAGCCAAAATCGGCCCCCGATCCGCTCTTGAACCCGCTGCCCGACCCGCTACTCGTGAGGAGCCCGGTGCCCGCCAACGCGCCCGCCCCGCAGCCCGGAGCCACCGATCCCTCGGTGATCCGGAACTTCTGCATCATCGCCCACATCGACCACGGCAAGTCGAC
>JAUHZW010000064.1 GCA_030425745.1 Actinomycetes bacterium | reverse complement strand
GACGACCCACACGCGTCGCCCCGGGGCGAAGGCCCAGTCCTGTCCGGGAATGGACCATCCGGTCAGCACGGAACCCTTGATGTAGCAGGGGGCGTCAGCGTCGGGCAGCGTGAACCAGGTATTCAACTGTGGGTGCTGGGGGCTGATGGCGGTGCACTCCCCGCCACCAGGGGTTTGGAAGGTGAACACCGGCCAGTCCGGGACGGCCCCGCCGGCCGCCGCCGGGGTGCTGCCGCACGGATCTGACGTGTAGAACGATGTCAGGAACGGATACCCGTCATTGACCGCGGCGCAGATGCCCCACGTGGAGCCAGCGTCGAATCCATCAGCGATGGACCACACTCCCGAGGAAATCTCGAACGTGGGCAGAGTGTGGATTTGCTCGGTGGTCTTGCCCGTGGCGCCGGTCGCAGTTCCGTTGTCGATGCCTGTAGACGTTCCGGAAGTCGTTTCATCCCAGAAGGAATTGGACACGGTTCCGGATTTGGACCCGATGAGGCCGCCTGCGAACGGTCCGCTGCCTGCTGAGCCACTTGCCGTCGGAGTTCCAGTGGCGTACGTGTTTGTCTCGGTTCCGCCGCTGGCGCCTACCAACCCCCCGGCGACGCCATAGGTAGCTGTTGATGACCGCGCCTCTGCTGATCCTCGAGCGTATGAGTTTGTGACCGTTCCGCCAGTCGAGATGCTGCCGACGAGACCCCCGACATAGTTCAGCTGATCATTTTGCGAAATTCTTGTTGCGGTGCTGAGAACGTCGCTGGTTGAGAAGGATCGGTTAATCACCTTCTTGTTCTGGCCAACAAGGCCGCCAACGTTGAATGCTGTGTCGCTTCCTGTTGAGGTGACTGTTCCGCTCGATGAGGAATCCTCAATAGCGCCACCGCTCTCGTTGACACCGACTAGGCCTCCGACCACTGCGTTCTCTTGATCGGAACTGGTCTCCCACGTCCAACTCACTGCGCCGGTGAAACTCGATGTCGTAATGGTTGCCTCATTGCTGGCGACCAGACCACCAACGGTCGCTGTCGAGCGAGAGGTGGAAGCGGTGACTGTGCCGGTGAAACTCGACGCCGTAACCGTGCCGTAGTTCCTTGCTATCAGACCCCCGAAATACGCATCCCCAGTGATGGTCTTGGAGCCTGATACTGTGCCCTCGACGTTGAGGTTAGATACGGATCCGGATCCCCCAAGCCTTTCTATGAAGCCAAGTTCCAATCGCGAGGACGAAGTGATCGTCAGTCCAGCAATTGAGTAGCCATCGCCGTCGAAGCTGCCATCAAAGTTTCGTCGGCTGGTGTCCCCGATTCCGTAGGTCCAGTCAACTTCTCCTGACATGTCAATGTCAGATGCCAACTGAATGTACTTGCCGCTGGCCCAATCGCGATCAGTGGTGTGAAGGCGATTGAGTTGGGCCGCACTGCAGATGAGATAGGGGTCCGCGCTGGTGCCCGTTCCGCCCCCGTAGGAAGCAGTGAGACTCGGGTCGCAGGCGGCAGCCGATGCTGGCGGCGCCAGCGGAACGGCGAGGAGAGGTGTGGCGAGAGCTGCAGCCAAGGAGCAGGCGAATATGGTGAAAGGACGGGGCACGCGTTCTCCGAAAGTTCGACGATGCTGAGCCGAGGCTAGGGCTGGGCGAAGCCAGGGTCGGCTCTACGTGCAATCAACCGAACATTCCCCTGATCGACGGGGCGCAGATGCCCTCCTGGTCACATTCCCGGCTTGACGACTGCCCGCAAGACAGTTGTGTCCGCTGTGCCGGAGAGCGTCCAGGCGCTGGTGGCTGCATCCAGTGCACGAGATCCGATACCGCGTTGAGTGGCCCCCACAAGCATTCCAGGGGACGTGATGGTGACCATCGCTGCGTCTGCCTCAGTGTCGACAAGCACGGTCACGTGTCCGCGAGTGCCGTGCTTGGCGGCGTTCGTCAGGCCTTCAGAGATGACGTCAACCAGGGCCTCGGTGGCGGACGTGTCGGCGAAGATCGTTCTCGCCGCGTCATCAGTTATGTCCAGAGTCACGGGAATGGCGGTGCTCCACATTTGGATCAGGTCGTCCAGGGATTGCCGCGGATCCAGCTGCTCGTGTTCGGCACGGTCGTGGCTGAAGTTGGCGAAAGCCGCTTCGACCTCTTGCTGGACCTCTGCTGCAGGCGAACCACGCAGTGCGGCCGCATACAAGATGCCTTGAATCGAGTCGTGCAAGAAGCGAGCTGCCTGCGTGTGTGCCGTGGCAATGGCGGTGGCGACCTCTCGCCGACGAGCGATGAGCTGTTGGACGGCCTGCGTCAGGAGGTCTTCAGCGCGGCCCTGCTGCAGACGGATTGCCTGATAGAGCGATAGGGCGAGGCCGATGAGAATGACGGTGACCACATACAGCGGGTAGGTGGCTGCTTCGGGGAACAGGAATCGAACGACGAGCTGCGTGCCGAAGACATTGACGATGCCCACGAATGTGACGGCGGCAACCACGGCCAGAAGATTCACGCTCGGCTTCGTCGATGGTCGATAGATCTGCCGAGCAAGCCACAGACTCGCCACAATGACACCGGATCCAACCAGAGCGTGCGTGGCTGCAAGGGCCGGTGACTCGAATTGGAACACCAGCAAGAACGCGAGCGATTCAGCGACTCCGGCGAGGGCCAGGGCGGATGGCAGCCGCAGGGCCGAGGCGATCTGGGCGGCTCGCTCCCGCAGGGGTGTCTTGAGTGCCGGCAGTTCGGGGTCGTCTCTGCGCGCGCCCAATTCCCGAGCATCGTCGTTGAGTTCGTGACTCAGCGGGCGGACAACGTCCCGGGCCCACGCTCGAATCTCCTCGGGCGTCAACTGCGAGTCGGAAAGAGCAGCCAGGAGCCGGTCTTGAACATCGATGACCAGGTCTTGGGCAAGGCGATCCAGCTCGGATTCCTCCTTGCGCAGTTCCACGTCCAGCGCCTGTTCTGCCCCCCGCAGATGCGCCATCACCGAGGAGTGTCGACGGGCACCGTCGACCACGAGGGCTATGAGGATGCCGAAGACGACGGAGTAGACCACCCCGAACACCAGGCGATCGATGAGAGTGAAGCCGTCGTCGTATGAGGTCAGCTCTGCGCCGATCTGCATCGTGACTGCTCGGGTGATCCCGAGAACGACGAATATCGACAACATGAGGACGGGTCGGGGCTTGCCGACTGTTGTCGGCAGGGCGAATCTGATGGCCAGAAGGACTCCGATACCGAGGACCATCTGGCTTCCTGCGACGGCACCCAGCCACGGCAGGCTGACGTTGCCCTCGCCGATGGGAACCAGCAGTCCCGTGACGCTGACGGTCCAGACCAAGCTCACGAGCCATGTCCACAAGGACAGGGTGTTGGGGCCACCGACGACCCGAATCCACGGCGGCATCGTCATCGCTCAGATGATGGGCTCGGCTGGCCGAAGGCCTGCGCATACAGCATCGCCGTCACGACTCGGGGATTGCGATTCGGATCATTGGTGACGCCCAGTGCGTCGAAGGTCCGGGCTATCAGCTGCTCCACCCCACGCAGGGAACTGCCTCGCTGCCGTGCGATCTCGACATTCGTGAGGCCGAGAGCGATGAGTCGTGCGACAGCGATCTGGGCCGCTGTGAGGCTGTGAATCGGATTTGAGGAGTTCTCGTTGGCCTTGACCTTCGATGCTGCCGAGTCGTCCAGGGCTGAGTCGATCGCCTCGATCAGGTCGTCGGCACTCTCGAGAAGGGACTTGGTCAGAAAGGCCGAGCCGTCGGGGACAGATCCCACCCGTTCAATGGCGTCAAGCGTCGGATAGTCGGTGAGGAAGACCACCCCGACGTAGGGGGCCTTGGCGCGAATGATCGTCGCCAGTTCCACGCCATTGGGGCGATCTCCCAGGTCCACGTCGACAACCAAGACATCGGGATCGATGTGCGAGAAGGAGGACAAGGCCTCGTGGGCGCTTCCGACATCGGCCACGTCGAAGTTCCTGCCTTGGAGAAGTTCGGCGAGGGCAACCCGGAGCGCGGTGTGATCCTCAACGAGGAGCACCATTCGCCTGGGAGACGTGTCGTGCGCCATGGCAAGAGTATGGAGGCTGGCAGTCGTAACGACCGAATGATGTTCGGTTGCTACGACATCATCCGTTCGCGCTGCTTTCAGGCAGAGTGAAGTGGACACAGAATGCAAAACGAGGGGGCAGAAACCCCCTCGTACCCCCGATGAACAGGGGATGTGCTTGGGGTGAGTGACGGGACTCGAACCCGCGACTTCCTGGACCACAACCAGGTGCTCTACCAGCTGAGCTACACCCACCATTCCGTGCTGACCAGGGCCGAGCGCGGAGTCTGGAGTCTAGCGGAGGGATCGGGTGCTCCCGACCACGGGCGGTGCCTCAGAGGAGGGGGACATCCTCGGTGGCGCTGCCGTCGACGGCATGCTCCTGACCGAGGGCCTGAGCGGTGGGCGTGTCGGGCCCGGGCTGGGGGACGAAGACCGCATCGCGGTAGTAGCGGAGCTCGGCGATGGAGTCACGGATGTCACCGAGGGCACGGTGGTTGCCGCTCTTCTCCGGCGTCGCATAGAACACCCGTGGGTACCAGCGCTTGGTGATCTCCTTGACGCTGGAGACGTCGACGAGCCGGTAGTGAAGGTGCTCGTCGAGCTCGGGCATGTAGCGGGCGAGGAATCCTCGGTCGACATAGACGCTGGAACCGGCCAGCGGGGCCTTGCGGGCCTCGGGCACGTGCTGCCTCACGTACTCCAGCACTTGGGCCTGGGCATCCTCGACTGACGTGCCCTCGGGGATCTCGTCGATCAGCCCGGAATCGTGGTGCATCTTGACGACGACCTCGTCCATCGTCGACAGGGGCTTGTCGCTCGGCTTGATGACGAGGGTGATGCCCTCATCGAGTTCGTTCAGCTCACCGTCGGTCACGATGGCGGCGATCTCGCAGATCTCGTCGTAGTTCGGGTCGAGCCCGGTCATCTCCAGATCGATCCACACCATGCGGTCGTTGCCGTTCGCCATGGCCTCCACCCTAGACCGCGGGCATCGGCGTCAGGTCCGGATGCGATCAGTGCCCGCCGCTGGCCACCCATCTGACGATGTCCGACTCGGTGACGATGCCGGCGAGCCGCCCGCGTTCGTCGAGCACCGGGAGAGCCTCGACCGTGTTGCGTGTCATCACCTGCGTGGCGATGGTGGGGGTGGCCAGGGGTGTCGTCGAGGCCATCGGAACGCGGGCCAGCACGTCGCTGACCTTCAGGCGGGAGAGGTTCTCCTGCGTGGCCGGCACCTCAGACAGCACGTTCCGGTCACTGAGCACCCCGAGGCATGAGCCGTCGGGGTCGAGCACGACCAGATGCCGGTGCCCGGAGACGAACAACAGCTGCCACGCGTCCCAGAGAGATTCGCTGACCTCGACCGTGAGGACGGGCCGAGACATGATGTCGCCCACCGTGGTGGGTGTGGTGATCGCCGCGACGCTCACGCCGCATCCCCCTGTTCCGGCGTGGGCGGCACGACGACGATCGGGGTGGTCGCCTTGTGGAGCAGACCGTTGCTGACCGACCCCAGCAGGGCGCCCATCGCGGGGCCGTGGCCGTGGGTGCCGACGACCACGAGTGCCGCGTCCTTCGACGCGTCGAGGATGGCCTGCACGGCGGGGGCGCGCACCAGACTCTCCACGACGTCGACTTCGGGGTAGTCGTCCCGGAAGCCGGAGAGCACCTCGGCGGTGAGACGCACCTCATCGTCGGCGACATCGGCCAGCGGAACCGGCACCGGGCCGTTGGGCACGATCAGCAGGTCGTACGCCGGGACATCCCAGGCGTGGATCGCCTGAACACTCCACCCGTGACGACTGGCGGCGTCGAAGGCGAAGGCGAGAGCGCCCTCTGCAGCCTCGGATCCGTCGATCCCGACGACGACCTTCGCGGCACCGGCCGCGGCCCCGTGGCGGATCACCGCCACCGGGCAGCCGGCGTGGGCCGCCACCTGCGCACCCACCGAACCGAGCAGGAGCCCCGTGAAGCCTCCGTGCCCGCGTGATCCGATGACGACGAGATCCGCCTCCTCGGATGCCTCGAGCATCACCGAGCTCGGGGCTCCGATGCGCACGGCGCCGTCCACCTCGAGATCCGTCCCGCGCAGAGGGGACGCCACCTGCTCGAGCTCGTCACGAGCCGCAGCCTCCAGATCATCGAGGATGTCCAGGCTCGGTGGCAGGCCGACTCCCAGCCCGCCGGTGGTGACCGGGGGCAGGAGCGCGTGGACGATGGTGAGCCCGCGGCCCCGGAGGCGTGCCTCAGCAGCGGCCCAGTCGACAGCAGCGCGCGCGGCGTCGGAGCCATCGAACCCGACGACGACCCGGCCGCGGTAGGGAACCTGTGTGGTCATGCCTCCATGATGGTGCCCCCAGCGACCGAGCAGCGGGGTCAAAGGTCCCGATATGAACCGGGGAGGGTCACGATCTGCGGGTGCGCATGAGGGACTCCTGGACCACGGACGCCACGAGGATCCCCGCCTCGTTGAAGAACAGACCCCGCGCCAGGCCGTGGCCGTTCCGGGCGACGGGGGTGTCCTGGGCGAACAACAGCCACTGATCGGCCTGCACATCGGTGTGGAACCACATGGCATGGTCGATGGAGGCGAGCATGAGGTCCGGGCGGTGGTTGGCCCCCGAGTGCGGCGCCACGGCGGTGCTGACCATGGTCAGGTCGGACAGGTAGGTCAGCGCGCAGGCCTGCAGCAGTGGTGCATCGGGCAGCGGTTCCTCGATCCGCACCCATGCCATCCGCTCGTAGCGGCCGTCGGTCAGCGTGATCGCCGATTCCGGATCCAGCAGGCGCAGGCCGATCACGTGTGACTCCGGGTAGTCCAGTTCGGCGCGGGTGCTGCCGGCGAGGTGCTCGGGCAGCGGGATGACGAGATCCTCGACCTCCGGCGGCTCGGTGCTCGCGGGGGCGGAGAACTGGTGCTGCGGGCCGTCATCATCCGTGGCGAACGACGCCGTCATCATGAAGATCGTCTCGCCGTTCTGCACCGCGCGGACGAAGCGCGTGGAGAACGAGCCCCCGTCACGAGGACGATCAACCAGGTAGGTGATGGAGTCCTTGGTGCGACCCGGGCGCAGGAAGTAGCCGTGCAGGCTGTGGATGCGCCGGGACTCGTCATCGACGGTGCTCCCGGCGGCCATCAGCGACTGGGCCGCGATCTGCCCGCCATAGGCGCGCAGGGGAGACCCGGAATGGCAGCGGCCGGTGAAGATGTCCCGATCAATCCGATCGAGATCCATCCGATCGGCGAAGTGCTCCTGGAAGGGCGCCTGACTCACCGGGGTCGACGCCAGTCGGTGGCCGCTAGCTGATGCCGGCGGCCGTGCGCGCGGTCACGTTCTCCGCGGGCAGCGGGATCCCGGCGCCGTCGCAGGCCCGCTGGATGCGCAGCGAAGCCGTGGCGAAGTTCTTCTGCTTGGCCTTGGTCAGGTCCTTGAGATCCTGCTTCTTCTTCAGGCCGTTCACGATCTTGTCCATCCGCTTGGCGTTCTTGGCCATGCGGGCGGTGCCGGTGCCGTCGTCGACCGCCAGCTGAGCCTGATCGTTGAGTTCGGCGATCAGCGACTTCATCTCGTTCTTGACCTGCTTCTCGGTCATGTCGCCGTCCTTGACGGCGCCACCGGCGTAGGCGCTGTTCAGCAGGTCGAGCTCGAAGTAGGCGGCGCAGGCGGCGGCCACGGCACCGGTGGTGACGGTCTCGTCGATGACGACCTCGTCGTCAGTGGGCATGGTGTCCTCGATGACGATCTCGGACGTGGTCTCGGACGGGGCCGCCTCGGGCTCATCCGACGAGCACGACGCCAGGGCCGCGACGGAGAGGGCCGCTACCGCGGTCATGGCGATCACTCGTGATGTGGTGGTCTTGCGCATGGGTCTACCTCCCGGTGGGCCGTGGCCGGCGGTGCTGGTCGAACGTCTGGGGTCCACTATCCCTGCTCATGTGCCCGGAATGGGGGTGAAACACGCAGGGGAAGGTGAATTCGCGGTCAGGATTCGGGCTAGTGCGAGTGCGCGAAGGACATCTCGTGGCCCTCGCTGTCGAATCCGGCGACCCGCCAGACCTCGTCCGCGACGTCGTCCGATGTCATCGGCGTGCCCTCGTGATCGGGGCGGATCACGTGCACGTGGATGCCGTGCTCGGCGAGTTCAGCGCTCAGGGAGTCCATGAGGGTGATGACCGCGGCGCGGCTGGCGTCGTGCACCGCATGCTCCGCTCCGATGGTGTCGTCGAGCCCCGGAGCCACCGCCACGATGGCCCCGTGCTGCTCCTCGAGGTAGGGCATGCAGGCCGTGGACATGAGGAAGACGCTCTTGACGTTGACGTCCATCATGACGTCCCAGGCGCGGGAGCCGAACTCCTCGACGGGACCGTCCATGCGCACATCCGCGCAGTGGACGATGCAGTCGAGGCCGTTGCCGAGCCGCGCGGCCCGCTTGGCGGCGCGCTGGCAGTCCGCCTCATCGGTGAGGTCAGCCGTGATGTGGACGCGGGCATTGCGCCCGGTGTGGGTGCCCTGATCGCAGCCGATGACGAACCAGCCCTCCTTGCGGAAGCGGTGCGAGATCGCGAACCCGTGCTCGCTGTGGATCCCGGTGATGAGGACGGAGGGAGCGCGGTCGGCTGGCATGGGGGCAGTCTCCCACGCATGCACCGCGGGCGGGTCGTTGACGTGAAACGGGTGGGACGGGGGTTACGGTTGTGACCATGCGCCGCGTCTTCCCCGTGGTGGTGCTGTCGTTCGTGGTCGCCGTCGGACTCGTCGCGATGGTGCTCCAGCCGAGCAGCCTGCCTGCCCTTGCCGCCTCACCCTCGGACGAGGCGCCCGCGACCATTCCGCTCGCCGCCTCGGTGGAGTCCCGTCCAGTGCTGCTGGGCGCCAGCTACCGCGCCGACGACACCCCCCTCGACTCGACCCCGGTCGTCGATCCGAGCGCCCCGGCCGCGGCTCCGTCCGGATCGCCCGCTGCGGAGACCGTCGCGCCCCAACCCGCTCCGTCGGCCAGCCCGATCCCGAAGCCGAAGAAGCCCAAGAAGCCGAAGGCCGCGACCAAGACCCGCAAGGCCAAGAACGTCCCGGACCGCCCGCTGGACAAGCACAAGGGCAAGCGCATCGTCTATGACAAGAAGCTCATGACGGTCTGGTTGATGAACAAGAAGGATGAGGTCGTCGGCAAGTACCCGGTGGTGGGCCGTTGGGACCGACCCGCCAAGGGCACCTACCGGATCTTCTCCAAGTCGGAGCGTTCCGGGAATCCCAACTCCAAGGTGACGTTCAACAACATGGTGCGGTTCACCTACGGCCCGGACACCAAGTCCCCGATCGGCTTCCACAGCATTCCGCGGTACTACGACGGCAAACGGATGCACCCGGTGTCAGCCCTCGGTCTGCCGATCGCCACGGGCGGCTGCATCCGCATGTCCGACAAGGCGGCCAAGGCGGTCTATGACTTCATGAAGGTCGGCGACCTCGTCGTCGTGCTGCCCTCGCCGTGACCCTCAGCGGGGGCGGCTCGCTCAGCCGGCCCCGGCTCGTTCCCTGATCTCCTGGCGTTCCATGCGCCGCGTGGCCGCCTCCTGATCGCGCCACCACTCCAGGGCGGCCACCATCATCCAGACCCCGTCGAGCACCATGGCCATCGCCCACATCATCGCCCCGGCCAGCTTCTGGTCGGTGAGCGCATCGAGGGGAACGAACGCCGACGCCTCGACATATGCCGGGTAGAGCGCGACGGGTGCGAAGTGGATCACCATCCCGAGGACGGTCTCGGGAATCATCATGAGCCCGAGCGACACCAGTCGGACGCTCGGCGGGGGGCGACGTCCGATGAGGTCGCCGCCGATCAGCGGGTAGTAGTAGAGCAGCGCGACGA
>JAUHZW010000063.1 GCA_030425745.1 Actinomycetes bacterium | reverse complement strand
GACGCAGCCCAGACCAGCGCGGTGACCGGTGCCCCACTCGCGGCCGCGCTGAGCACGGGAGACAGCGCCGACAACCTCTCGACTCTGGAGACCCGCTGGTACATCGATACCCTCGACGGGGGCGAGGTCCTCGCGAACAGCGGTGCGGCGGGCGTCTACGAGGGTCCTCAGGTGTGGGCTGAGGCCGGGTACGCCTACCACCCCGAGGATCCGGGCAGCGACCTGTACGGCGCCTACGGATTCCCGCAGGTGCCCGGCCTGCTCGCGGCTGCCGTCGGCCGACCGGTCGTCTCCCGGGGGCTGCCGGTGCCCTGGTATGCCGTCTACGGCAACCACGACTCGATGTTCATGGGGACGTTCCGCGCTGATCCGTCGCTGTTCGCCTACGCGGTGGGGGACCGCAAGGCGGCCACCGGCGAGGCGCTCGCCCCCAACTGGCTGCAGGGATTCGCCAGTGACATCAGCATGCCTCAGCTCGCCGTGAACGCCCTGCGGCAGCAGCTCGGCTTCCTCCCCGGCATGAAGGCGGTGACCCCTGACCCCGAGCGTCGTCTGCTCGAGCGCACGGAGTTCATGCAGGCGCACCTGGACTCGCCCGTCGTTCCCGGGCCCGTCGGCCACGGCTGGACACAGGCCAATGTCGACTCCGGCCAGACCTGGTGGTCCGCGGATCTCACCCCCTATCTGCGGGTCCTCGGCCTGGACACCTGCAATCTGGCGGCCGGTGCCGACGGAGCCGTCCCGGAGGATCAGTTCGAGTGGCTGCGGACGGAGCTGTCGGCGTGCGAGGCCGAGGGTCGACTCGCTCTGGTCTGCAGCCACCACAACTCGCTCACGCTGGAGAACGACGCCACCCCGGTGTGGGGCGGCCAGCGACTGGTCCACGCCGAGGAGTTCCTCGCGATGCTGCTGGACCAGCCGGCCTGTGTGGCGTGGCTGAACGGTCACACGCACATCAACACGATCACCGCACATCCCCGCGCCGACGGTGCCGGCGGTCTGTGGGAGATCACGACGGCCTCGTGCGTCGACTTCCCCCAGCAGCAGCAACTCGTCGAGCTCGTCGACAATCGCGACGGCACGATGTCGATCTTCGTGACTGCTCTCGACCACGCCGCTCCGGCGGAGTGGACCCCCGGTGATCTGAGCCAGACCGGTCTGGCCTCCCTGAGCCGGGAGCTCGGGGCGAACGCCTGGCTGAACAAGCCGGCGTTGCGGGCGGGATCCCCGCTCGACCGCAACGTCGAACTGCTCCTCCCTGCCCCGTGGGACCTCAGCAGCATCAGCGACGCCAGCGTGGAGGCGGAGCAGATGAGGGCGAGGGCCCGACTGCTCGCCCGCGAGGAGGCGTCATGACCCTCCGACGCCTCCGCCCAGCAGCAGCCCGGCTCGGGCTCGTCACCCTGACGTCGGCCCTGCTCGCCGCCTGCTCGCAGATCAGCGCCCTCACCCCGGTGGGCGGTGACGCCGTTACCAGCGTGCGCAATGCGGTCTACGACGTCCTGGTGGCCGACGGCGTGGGCATCCTGGTGGCACCGACGTGCGCGTCCTCGGACTCTGGATTCCAATGCGAGGGACTGACGCTGGACGACAAGGCGATCGTGGCGGTCGCGGACGCCGCCAGCCCGTATGCCCTGACCATCACGATCGATGGCGAGACGATCTTCGAGGGGACAGCGGAGGACGTCCTGCAGCGCGCCGTCGAGGAGGCGTCATGACGATCGCGCCTTCGGCCTACCGGGTCACGGCTCTGGGCTCCGCCCTGCTGCGGATGTGGCGCGCATGGCGCGTGCTGCTCCCGGTCATCGTCGTCAACGCCGCCGTGCAGTCGCTGCTGCTCCTGCCGGGCGCTCTGCCGTACCTGACGTGGTCCTTCGTCCTCCTCGCTGTCGCGGGGTTCCTCATCATGGTGGTGTCGTATGGGCTGGTGGCTGCCGCGATGCTGGAGGCGGTCGACGGGCCGGTCGCCTGGCGGCCGGTGTTGCGGGCGGCCCGTGACTGCTGGTGGCGCCTGCTGGTGTGGTCAGTCGTCCTCGTCATCTCCGTGACGGTCGGGCTCGCTCTGTACGTCGTGCCCGGAGTCCTCGTGCTGGCCCTCACCCCCTTCGTGCTCCTCGCGGTCGTCGATGGCCGGCCGGATCCGTGGCGGGTCAACGCCCGCACGATCCGCCGACGGTGGGGGAGGTGGCTCGTGACCGTCGTGGTCATGATCGCCCTGTGCGCGATCCTGTGGCTCCTGGCCGCGCTCGACGGATTCTTCGTCACCGGAGCTCCTGCGGCCCTCATCGGCTGGCTCGTGCTGGGAACGGTCGCTGCCTGGTTCCTGTGCGCGTGGGCGCTCATCTACCGCTCGGTCCCGCCGGATGCCTGACGGCGTCCGGCTGCGGGTCACGCCGCGGATAGTGTTCCCCTGATGTCCGACCTCGATGCCCACCCCCTGGCACCCGACCCGGCCGAGCCGGCCGTGCGGGTCCGGACGCATCTGGGCTGGGCCGTCGCGGTCAGTGCTCTGTGCTTCCTTCCCGTCGGACTCATCGCGGTTCTCTACGGCCTGCGCGCCAGCCGTGCGCTGACGGGTGGCGACCCGGAGCGGGCACGGCGACTGGCGCGCGTTGCCCGCAGGTGGATCGTCCTCACCGTCATCCTCGGGCTCCTGCTGGACGCGGCTCTCGTGACGGTCTTCGCCCTGCTCGGGGCGGGGCCGTCCTGACGGTTCTCGGCACCTTCCCCGTCGGTAGGCTCGCGACGTGACCGACGCCCCTGACACCGTCCTCGTCGTCGACTTCGGCGCCCAGTACGCCCAGCTCATCGCCCGCCGGGTCCGCGAGGCCCGCGTCTACTCCGAGATCGTGCCGCACACGATGCCGGTGGCCGAGATCGCGGCCCGCCGTCCCGCTGCCGTGATCCTCAGTGGTGGACCGTCGAGCGTGTACGAGACCGGTGCCCCGGCTCTGGATGCGGAACTGTTCGAGCTCGGCATCCCTGTGTTCGGGATCTGCTACGGATTTCAGGCGATGGCGCAGGCCCTCGGCGGCACCGTGGCCCGCACGGGGCAGCGCGAGTACGGCGGTACGCCGCTGCGTGTGACCACGCCCGGTGTGCTGTTCGCGGACCTTCCGGGCGCCCAGAGCGTATGGATGTCCCACGGTGACTCCGTCTCCGAGGCCCCCGCCGGCTTCCTCGTCACGGCCGAGTCGGACGGCGCTCCGGTCGCCGCGTTCGAGGCACCGGACCGCCGCCTGGCAGGCGTGCAGTTCCATCCCGAGGTGCTGCACAGCGAACACGGCCAGCGGGTCCTCGAGCGATTCCTGTTCGACATCGCCGGGTGCGAGCCGACGTGGACGATGTCGAACGTCATCGACGAGCAGGTCGAGCGGATCCGCGCGCAGGTCGGCGACGGCCAGGTCATCTGCGGACTGTCCGGGGGTGTCGACTCGGCCGTGGCGGCCGCGCTGGTGCACAGGGCCGTCGGTGACCAGCTCACCTGCGTGTTCGTCGACCACGGCCTCCTGCGCAAGGGAGAACGGGAGCAGGTCGAGACCGACTATGTGGCCGCTACCGGCATCCGGCTCGTCACGGTGGATGCGCGTCAGCGGTTCCTCGACGCTCTGGCCGGGGTCAGCGACCCGGAGACCAAGCGCAAGATCATCGGCCGGGAGTTCATCCGCGTGTTCGAGGCGGCCGAGCGCGATCTCATCGCCGAGGCGGGTTCGCACGGCGAGACCATCCAGTTCCTCGTGCAGGGCACGCTCTACCCGGATGTCGTCGAGTCCGGTGGCGGCTCGGGCACCGCGAACATCAAGAGCCACCACAACGTCGGCGGCCTGCCCGAGGACCTCCAGTTCACGCTGGTCGAGCCGCTGCGCACCCTGTTCAAGGACGAGGTGCGGCAGGTGGGCCTGGATCTGGGCCTCCCGCCGGAGATCGTCTGGCGCCATCCCTTCCCCGGCCCGGGTCTCGCGATCCGCATCATCGGCGCGGTGGACGAGGAGCGGCTGTCGATCCTGCGCGAGGCCGACGCCATCGCCCGTGAGGAGTTGACCGCTGCGGGCCTGGACCGCGATGTGTGGCAGTTCCCGGTGGTGCTGCTCGCGGATGTGCGGTCCGTCGGCGTGCAGGGCGACGGTCGCACCTACGGTCATCCGGTGGTGCTGCGACCAGTCTCCAGCGAGGACGCGATGACCGCCGACTGGTCGAGGCTTCCCTACGACCTCATCGCCCGGATCTCGACACGCATCACCAACGAGGTTTCCGAGGTGAACCGCGTTACCTTGGACGTCACGAGCAAGCCGCCCGGCACGATTGAGTGGGAGTAGTTCCGTCAGGAACTGCTCGATTGAGTGGGAGTAGAGACCAATGGACATCGTCTACAACATCGTTCTCGTCCTGCACTTCGTCGGTCTGGCGATGCTGCTCGGGGCCTTCCTGGTGCAGTTGAACTCCAAGGAGAAGAACGTCACCCGCTGGATGTTCGACGGCGCGATGACGCAACTGCTCACCGGCCTGATCATGGTGGGGATGCTCGAGAGCGGCGCCATGGGCGAGTCCGAGGAGGTCAACCACATCAAGATCGGGATCAAGCTCGTGATCGTGATCGTGGTGGCGATCCTGGCGGCGGTGGGCCGTCGTCGTCAGCAGCCGCAGCCCACGCTCTGGCTGCTCATCGGGCTGCTGGCGCTGGCCAACGTGGTCATCGCCGTCTTCGTCTGACCCCAGTCACCGAGTGGTCACTACCCGCGCGAGTGGTCACTACCCGCGCGAGTGGTCACTACCCGCGCGAGTGGTCACTGAACGTCAGGCCGTGCTGACCACCTGGAACGCCTCGGCCAGCCGGCCCTCGGGCAGCCCGGCGCGTTCGGCCTGCACTGTCAGCCACATGCGGACGCGCTCGGCCATGGCGGCCTCGTCCTCCACCTGACTCGCGTGGGCTCGGATCGCCTCGAGCTTCTCCTCGAACTGGTCGGTCACATCGATCCACCTGTTGGGGGTCGGGCCACCCATGACCCACACCTCCGGGACGCTCCATGCCTCCAGACCCTCGTCCTGCAGCAGGCTCACGTGCGCGAACGGATTGCGGGCGTCGGGGTACACGGCCTGGATGGCTGCGTCACCTGCGGCCAGGTGGTCAGGGTGAGAAGCGTAGATGCGCTCCCAGTTGCGGTCCGGTGACTGAATGATCATGCGGTCCGGACGCACCTGCCGGATCACCCGGCTGATGTCTCGGCGAAGCTCATGGCTGACCGCCAACTCACCGTCTCGGTAGCCCAGGAACCGGATGTCATCGACCCCGAGAGCCGCCCCAGCGGCGCGCTGCTCGGCCTGACGGATCCCAGGGATCTCCGACCGAGGAACCGACGGGTCGAAGCCTCCGGCATCACCATTGGTGACGATCGCGTAGCTGACCTCGACACCGGCGTCGGTGAGCGCCCGGACCGTTCCGCCAGACCCGAAGTCGATGTCATCGGGGTGGGCCATCACGGCAAGGACGCGGGAGATGCGGGTTCCGTCGAGGTTCTCCAGCAGGGAATTGGTCACCGTCCGAGGCTACTTGAGGGGGCGCCGGCTCCCCATGGGGCGGCCATCGGGGCCCTAGAGTGCAGGCGTGACGACGGGCAGGGTGCAGGCGTGGTGGCGCCGCTGGGACTGCCGACTCGCCAGACGCGCCGCCCGCTGGGCGCGCAGGCTCGGTCGACCGAAGCGCCGCGCGGTGGCCATGACAGACGGCTCCGGAACGTGCTCGGGGAGCGTCCTCGCATTCGCCGAGCACCTGCGCGATGAGGGTGTGTCGGTGGTGTGGGCCTATCGCGACGACCGAGGTCAGGTCCCCACCGGATTCCGCAGCGTGCGGGCCGGCACCGCGCGGCATCGCTGGCTGGCCGCGCGCAGCCGCTGGTGGCTGACGGATGGTCTGCCCATGCGGGTCTCCGGACCGGACACCGTCGGCCGGCCCCTCGAGCGAGGCAACGGAAACGTGGTGGTCGCCTTCGTCGAGCCCTCCGTCGAACGGGTCGGCTCGGACATCGTCGACTGGCCGCTGCTGACCCCGCGGCGCCAGCGGCTCGTGCAGATCCGCGGAGAGGCCGACGTCGACCTCGTCGTCGTCCCCGGTGCGGGCTTCGGGGAGTCCCGCGCCCGCGCGCTGGGTCTCTCGGCTCCCACAGTGGAGGGATGTCCCCTCGTCGATCGGGTCCCCGCGCGCGAGGCGGCCCGGGCATCCCTGGGCCTGCCGGGCGAGGGCGCCGTGGTCGGTGTCATCTCGGCTCGCGAGCAGGAGACCCTGATGCTGGGCTGGCTTGCCGACCTCGAAGGTGCTTCGGTCGTGTCTGCAGGGCAGGGGAGTGACGCGTCCGATGTGATCGGTGCGAGCGACGTGCTGGTGACGGACACCAGCGGCTGGGCGGCCGTCGCGGCCCGCCGTGGACTCCCTGTCGTCATCTGCACACCCGATCTGCGTGACCTCCTCTCCCGCGGCCCGGGGCTCTACCTGCCGTGGCAGCGCGCGCTGCCCGGTCCGTGCGCCAGTGACCCGACGAGCCTCCGCGAGGCCATCGCGAGCCTGAAGCAGGCACGGTGGACGCTGCCGGACGAGTATCAGTCCGGACACGAGGCCCTGGCTGCTCTCGCGGGCCCGAGCGTGAGCAGTTCGTGCCGGGCCGTGCTCTCGGCGATGGACGGTTCCTCATGACGAACGTCGTGATCATGGCCAACTCGATCACCGAGCTCGGTGGCGCATCGCGCGTGGCCCACGTTCTGGCAGGGGGTCTTGCCGGTCGGGGGCACTCGGTGACGCTCGTGGGCCTCGAGACAGCCGCGACTCCGCATGCGTTCGAGGCAGCGGGGGTCGATCGTGTGACGCTGCTCGACGCTCCGGTGCCATCAGCGCAGGACGAAGCGGAGCGCACGGCTGCGGACGACCTCATCACCGCCCGACTCGCTGAGGTCCTCGACCCGCTCGGGGGAGGCACGATCATCACCACGCAGGTCTGGTGCAAGGAGATCCTCGATCGAGTACCGCACGACGAGTGGCAGGTGATCGGGCAGTACCACTCGTCGGCGGAGGCGGCCGAGA
Organism: Actinomycetes bacterium; assembly: GCA_030425745.1. Classification (GTDB taxonomy): domain Bacteria; phylum Actinomycetota; class Actinomycetes; order S36-B12; family S36-B12; genus UBA10649. The sequence continues at coordinate 2,892 of JAUHZW010000063.1, read as the reverse complement.
GATCCGGAGATGCCGAGCGGCTTCTCGCGGCCTACGCCGATGCTGATGTCGTCCTTGCCCTGACACAGGCCGATGCGGACGCCTTCGCCGGGTGGGGCCTGACCGGGGCGCAGGCACTGCCCAATCCCGTGGCGTTCTGGCCGGAGCAGCCCTCACCGCTGACCGACCGGGTCGTCACGTATCTCGGACGCCTCTCGGTCGAGAAGGCACCGGGCATCCTCGCCGAGGCCTGGCAGGACCTGGCTCCACGTCATCAGGACTGGCGGTTGCGGTTCATCGGTTCGGGACCGCTGTCGGACGAGATCCGCGGGCTCGTCCTGCCCCGGACCCAGTTCGTCGAACCGACGCAGAACCCGATGAGCTATCTGCTCGGCAGTTCCGTCCTGGCCCTTCCGTCCCTCGTCGAAGGGTTCCCGCTCGCCGCGCTTGAGGCGATGGCCTGCGGTCTGCCGGTCGTCGCCGCCGACGCCTCGGCGGGCGTGCGTGATCTGGTGCAGGAGGACGTCACCGGACTGCTGGCCGTCCGCGGAGACGCTGCGGACCTCGCCCGGCAACTCGATCGGGTGCTCGCTGACGGCTCCATGCGAGCCTCGATGGGGGCTCAGGCCCGGATCGCGGCCGGCGACTACCTCCTCGATCCGATCCTGGACCGTTGGGAGAGCCTGCTGCGCAACGCGTAGCCGTTCGCGGGGCTGCGCGGGCGCGGGCCGTATTGTGCTGGGGTGACCATCTGGCGATCGCGGCAGGCGATGTTCCTGCTCGTCCGCCGCGACCTGTCCCAGAAGTACCGCAAGCTCAAACTCGGCTACCTGTGGGCGATCCTCGAGCCGCTCGGCATGAGCGTCACCATGTGGTTCGTCTTCGAGATCCTGCTGGGCGGCCGCAAGATGGGCGGCCAGCCGTACTACCTCTTCCTGACCGTGGCGATCCTGCCGTGGTGGTGGTTCACGAGTGGTATCTCGTCGTCCACCAGGGCCTTCGTCGGCTTCTCGCGGACGCTCCCGGTCAGTGTTCTGCCCACACAGTTCTCTGTCGTCCGGGTGCTCATCACGAGAACCTTCGACTTCCTGTTCTCGCTGCCCCTGATCCTGTTCGCGATGCTCATCACGTGGACGTTTCCCGGAATCCAGATCGGTTACTTCTTCCTGGCCTTCGTGATCCAACTGGTGCTGATGTACGGGCTATCCCTCCTGGTGGCATCCATCTCCGCCCTCGTCCCGGACTTCGCCCGCATCGTTCGGATCATCCTTCGTGCCGCGTTCTACCTGAGCCCGGTGCTCTACTCGCTCGCTCTCGTCCCGGAGGGTGCGCGCTCCGCGGCGGCCCTCAACCCACTGGCGGGCATCCTCACCCTGTACCGGGTGGGCTGGTGGCCAGACGAGCACGTGCCGATGTTCGGCTATGTGCTGTCCTTCGGAGTGTCGTTCTTCTTCGTCCTCGCGGGCATCATCACCTTCCGCCGCCTCGAGCACCGCATCCTGAAGGAGGCGTGAGCGATGGCCCGCGTCCATATCGACCCTGACCTCCCGGCAGCCGTGGAGTTCGACGACGTCTTCCTCACCATGCCCCGCACGAAGCGGCGCAAGGGTGGCGGCCGCAGTGCCCGGCTCAAGCGGTTCGCGCAGGAGACGAGTCGGGTCAGTGAGCCCGTGCTCGAGGGAGTCTCGTTCACCGTGGCCCCCGGCGACCGGGTCGCGGTGATCGACCGTGCCAAGCGCGGTCACACGGCCGAGATCCTGCGGCTGGCAGCCGGCACCCTGATTCCTGACCACGGGCACGTGCGGCGCAGCACCGAGGTCATCCCGATCCTGCGTCGGGCCGGTCTCATCAATGCCAAGCTCACGGTCCGGCAGAACATCTTCGTCATCGGGATCCTGCTGGGCATGTCACCCGATCAGATCACCGAGCGCATGGACTGGATCACCTCCACAGCCGGGCTCGGCAAGGCGATCGACTCCTACGCGCGGGCCTGCCCCCCTGAACTGCGGCGCCGGATCGTGTGGACCGTGTCGATGGCCACGCAGGCCCGCGTCTTCGCCACGCAGGGATCTCTCATCGTCGGGGATGAGCAGTACCGCGAGGTCGGATGGGCGCACGTCGAGGGGCTGGCGGCTGACGGGGTCACCTTCCTCGTGGCCGGGCAGAACGCGCCGGTCATGGAGCGGTTCTGCACCCGCGCTGTCGTCCTCGATCAGGGGCGCATCGTGCTGGACGGCACCGTTGCCGAGGCCCTGGACCTGGTGGGGCGCAGCACGCTTGTCGAGGAGACCGAGGAGCAGGTCGAGGAGGACGTCGACGTACTCGACAACCGCGCGGAGCGCGACGACTTCCGCGCTGACTGAGTCAGGTTTCCAGAGGGATGCGCACGCCCTGCTTGCGCAGGTCGGCGACGATCGAGGCGTAGAGGTCCTCGATCTTCTGTGTGGTGTCCGCGTCGAACTGAGTTCGCCAGCGGCCCACGTGGGCGCGCTCGACGCTGACATTCTCCGCGAACCACTGCATCATGCCGGGATCGACCGGGATGTCCACGTGCTCGCAGACCTGCTGCAGGCTCTCCTCGCGCGCGTTCTGCACCATGTCGAGCATGTCGATGGTGAGGATGCGCCCGGGACGGCAGCGCTGCACAGCCTGATGCATGCGCAGGCTGCGTCGGCCCCACTCGCGCAGCGACTCGAGGATCTCGTTGGGCCCGAACGTCTGCTCGACGAACGACGCGGCCACGTCACGGCCGTCGCGGATGATGGCCACGACCTGGCAGTCGGGGTAGATCGGCTCGATGAGGTCGGTGACTCGGGCGTTGGCCGGGGTGCCGTCGACCCAGCGGCGTCCCTCGGCGGGGGCCGCCACCTTGTCCATGACAGCGTAGGTGAATTCGCGGGTGGCCTCGAGGGG
>JAUHZW010000062.1 GCA_030425745.1 Actinomycetes bacterium | reverse complement strand
CTGAGGCGACTCCGGCGTCGTGGTCTCCGATCGCGTAGAGCGAGACGGCAGAGAGCGGAACGAAGATCAGGCCCATGCCCAGACTCATCACGATCAGGGACGGCAGGATCCCTGACACGTAGGAAGTCTCGGGGGTCATGAAGACGAGCAGCACCATGCCCACGACGGCCAGCACGAAGCCGGCCGTGGTGATCCAGCGCGGACCGATGCGGGGCATGAGCTGGCTCGCGATGCCGGCGCTGATGACGATGCCGACAGAGAACGGCAGGAACAGCAGGCCGGAGGTCAGCGGGGTGTAACCCTGCACACCCTGGAAGAAGTACGTCAGGAACAGGAACATGGCGAAGAGCCCGACACCCACGAAGAAGCTCGCGAGGTAGGCGCCACCGCGGTTGCGGTTCGCGAGGATGCGCACGGGCAGCAGCGGGTGCGTGGACCGCGACTCGATGACGAGGAACAGCAGGAGCAGAAGAACGCCGGCGCCCATGAAGGCGATGGTCTGCGTGCCGTTCCAGCCCTCCGTCTCGGCCCGCGTGATGCCGTAGACGAGGGAGACCAGGCCCAACGTGGCCGTGATCGCCCCCGGCACGTCGTACTTGGTGTTTCCGTGCGCACGGGACTCGTGCACGAACGGAATCGCGAGCAGCACCGCGATGATCGCGATCGGCACGTTGACCAGCAGCGTCCAGTGCCAGGAGAGGTACTCGGTCAGCAGCCCACCGGCGATGAGCCCGATGGCAGCACCGCCACCGGAGATGGCACCGAAGACACCGAACGCCTTGGCCCGCTCGTGCGACTCGGTGAACGTCACGGAGATCAGCGACAGCGCCGCGGGCGCGAGCAGCGCAGCGAAGACGCCCTGCAGGGCTCGCGCGGTGATAAGCATGCCCTCGGATGTCGAGAGTCCGCCGAGCAGCGACGCCGCGGCGAAGCCGATGAGCCCGACGATGAAGATCCGCTTGCGGCCCTGGAAGTCCGCGATGCGGCCGCCGAGGAGCAGCAGACCGCCGAAGGCGAGCGAATAGGCCGTGACAACCCACTGCCGGTCGGTGTCGGTCATCCCCAGGTCGATCTGGATCGACGGAAGGGCGATGTTCACGATCGTCCCGTCGAGCACCACCATGAGCTGGGCGATCGCGATGACGGCGAGTGCGCGCCAGCGGTTCGGGTCGAGGCCCGCAGTGGGCGAGGTGTCAGCGGTTGACGTCACGGGGGAGCTCCAGTCCTGAGGGCAGGACGGGTGTCCAGCGCCGAGTGAACGTACCAGCACACCAGGGGAAGGGCGCGCGACGGGCGTGGGCCGCTACTCGCAGACCGTTCCTGCCGGCGGCAGCTCCCCGGTGAGGAGGTAGCCATCGACCGCCTCGTCGATGCACCCGGACCCGCGCTGATACGCGGTGTGCCCGATGCCGTCGTAGGTGAGCAACTGTGCATTGGCGAGCTCGTCGGCCAACTGCTCACCCCAGGAGAAGGGGGTGGCGGGATCATGCGTCGTCGAGACGACGAGGATCGGGTTGGAACCCTCGGCTGCGGTGGTTCCGATGCCTTCACCCTCGGCGGGCCAGTCCTGGCAGGTCAGCAGGCCCCAGGCGAGGGCCGGGCCGAAGGTCGGTGCCTGCTCCGACCAATCGGTGGCGAGCATGCGCACCTCCTCCACGGACCCTCGGTAGGGCCGGTCGAGGCAGGTGACGGCGTAGAACGCCTCCGTGGAGTTGTCGGTGTAGCGCCCATCAGGACCGCGACTGATCCGATCGTCGAGCATGTCGAACAGCGTCGAGGGCTCACCGCGGTTCATCGCATCATCGAGTGCTGTGCGCAGCCGTGGGTAGTCGAACTCGGGCACATAGAGGTTCGCGAGGATTGCGTACGCGGCGAGCGGCTCATTCAGGTCACGATCACCGGACGACAGGGGTGTCGCATCAAGGGAGGCCAGCCAGTCGCGCACCTGCTGCTGCGCCTCCTCGACCTCTCCGTTGAGGGGACAGTCGCTCTGGTCCAGGCAGTCCTCGACGAAGTCTCGGAGCGCGAGTTCGAACCCGACGGCCTGCCCTCGGGTGACCTCCACCAGGTCGAGGGATGCCGGAAGAGCACCGTCGAGCACCATCCGGCCGACTCGCTCCGGGAAGAGCTCGGCGTAGGTGGCTCCGAGCATCGTTCCGTAGGAGCGGCCGACGTAGTTGAGCACATCGTCGCCGACGACGGCCCGGGCGAGGTCAAGGTCCCGCGCGGAGTCGACTGTGCCGACGTGCGCCAGCAGGTCGCCAGAACCGTCCACGCAACCATCAGCAGGCAGTCGGGACAACTCGGCGAGCCGCTCCTCCTCCTCGACGGAGTCCGGAGTGCCGTCCGCGGCGCCGAGCTCATCGAGTTCAGCGTCGGTCAGGCACTCGACCGGAGAACTGAGGCCGACCCCGCGCGGATCGATCCCGACGATGTCGTAGCGCTCGCGGATCGGTGCGCCGACGATGACGTCGGCCAGCTTGGCGTACTCGACGGCGCTGGCCCCGGGGCCGCCGGGATTGACGAACAGCGTGCCCAATCGGTCGCCGGTCGCAGCGACCCGGGTGATCGCGAGATCGATCGTGCCGTCCTGGGGCCGCTCGTAGTCCAGTGGCGCGGTGATGGTCGCGCAGTCGGCCGGCCCGCAGTTCACCCAGCGGACCGGCTGCTCGTAGAAGGGGTCGAGGGAGACAGGCGCACTGGCCGTCGGGGTCGTGGGGGGCGACGGCGGCACCGCCTCCGGAGATGCACCGAAAGAGCAGCCCGCCAGCGCCACCGGCGCAAGCAGGGCCGCGGCCTTACGTCGGCGCCTCATGCGTCGTACCGTAATACGGTGCCCAAGCCCAGACGCGATCCCGCCGAGATCGCTGCTCTCGTCGAGCAGCGGGTCGAGCAGGGCCTCGATCTCGTCGACTCCTTCCTGTTCGCGACCGGCCGTGGCTCCCACAAGTCCGGGCGCGCGCTGGCCAACGAGCACCGCAAGGCGGTGGCTCAGCAGGAGCGCGAGCAGCGGGCGCATGCTGCCCGTCGGTCCTCCCTGCGATCGCAGGAGGTCGGCGGGGCCATCGTGACCGGGGTGGCCGGGTCCGTCGGCGTGATCGATGCGATCACCACGGCGGCCGGCGGCGGCATCGCCGGCCCGGCGCCCCTGTGGTTCGTCGCGGCGGGCATCGGGCTCATCGTGGCCGTTCGAGGGCGTCGCCGCCTGCGACGCATGGGTCCGGCGCCAGAGGCGGTGGCCCTCGTCGCTCCCCCGCCCCGGCTCCGCCGGGGCGCCATCGGTGCCGCCGAGGTCGCCCGGTTCTCCTCGGTTCGGGTGCAGATCATGACCATGGCGCCGTCGCTGGACCGCCTGCATCCCGGAGCCGGGGACGAACTCCGGCGCGCCGACCTTGAGGCCGCGGGCCCGCTCACGTCACTGTGCGAGCGGCTGGCCGTGCTGGATGACCTGCAGCGCGAGCTGCCGGGCACGACGGCGGCCGCGACGGCCGCCACCTCGGCCGGCGAGGTGCGTGATCGGCTGGCGGCGGGATGCGCGACCTACGACGACCTGCTGTCAGCGGCAGCCGAGCTGCTGGCCGCGCCTGATCTCGGCCGTCGGACGTCAGACGTGCTCGATCCCGCGGTGACCGCGATGCTCGCCTACGCACACGGACTGCGCCGCGCCTCCGACCTCTGACCTCTGACCTCTGACCCGCGAGTGGTCACTACCCGTCCGAGTGGTCACTTCCCGTCCGAGTGGTCACTTCCCGTCCGAGTGGTCACTTCCCGCGAGCCGAACGAACGGCATGCCCTTCACGACCGCCCTGCGGATGATCTCGGCGAAATCCTCGAACTCCTCGGTGCGCGTGGACGATCGACGATGGGCAAGCACGATCGTGCGCCCGGGTGCCGGAGCATTGAACCGCGCGATGCCCAGATGCGCACCGCGGCTCTCGACCTTGACCGCGGTCTCCGGCAGGAAGGTCATGCCCAGCCCCGCCGAGACCAGTTGGACGATCGTCGACAGCGAGGCGGCCCGCGCGTTGCTCTCCCCGGCATGGGCGATGCCGGAGGTCAGGCAGACATCGACCGTCTGGTCGCGCAGGCAGTGGCCCTCCTCCAGGAAGAGGAGCTGATCGTCCGTCAGATCAGCGACGGACACGTCTGATGCGCCCGCCCAGGGATGGGCGGAGGGAACAGCGAGGACGAAGTCCTCGGTGTAGAGCGGCTGCGTCGTGATCCTCGTGTCCTTCAGGGGGAGCGCGAGCACCGCGAGATCGATGGATCCCTCGGCCAGTGCCTCCAGGAGGCGGTCGGTCTGGTCCTCATGAACGTGCAGCTCGAGGTCGGGGGCCTCTCGGCTCAGGGCGGGCAGGAGGGTCGGCAGCAGGTACGGCGCGATGGTCGGGATGACGCCGACGTGCAGCGGTCCGGACAGCCAGGTGTCGGGCAGTGCGGCCGATCGGAAGGCCTCGACCGCGTCGACCGCCTGTCGGGCGAGCGGCAGCAGGTGCTCACCCTCCGGGGTGACGAGGACCCGGCGTGGGCTGCGCTCGACCAGGCTCACGTCGAGGTTGGCCTCGAGGGTCGAGAGCGCCTGGCTCAACGTGGGCTGGGAGACCCCGAGGGCGGAGGCCGCGTCGCCGAAGTGCTGGAGGTCGGCCACGGCCACGAAGGCCCGCAGCTGGGCGAGGGTCGGATTCGCGCGCACGGATCAAGGATAAGTGAAACCTATGAGTCACGCAAAGTAGTTCGATTTGCCTTATGACTGTGCGGACCCTAGCGTTGTCCCTGTCCGATCCACCCGGATCCACCTACGACAGACGAGGACGAAACAGCAATGTCAGTTCTGAACACCGAGGTCCTGCCGTTCACGGCCACCGCCTACAAGAAGGGCGAGAAGGACTACATCACCGTCACGGACGCCGACCTGCGCGGCCAGTGGTCGATCTTCTTCTTCTACCCCGCCGACTTCACCTTCGTCTGCCCCACCGAGCTCGGTGACATGGCCGACCTCTACAGCGAGTTCCAGAAGCTCGGCGTCGAGATCTACGGTGTCTCCACCGACACCCACCACGTGCACAAGGCCTGGGCTGACGCGTCCGACACCATCGGCACGATCGAGTTCCCGATGATCGGCGACCCCTCCGGCACCGTCACCAACAACTTCGACAACATGCGTCCGGGCATGGGCCTGGCCGATCGCGGCACCTTCCTCGTCGACCCCGACGGCATCATCCAGTACCTGGAGATCACCCCCGAGGGCGTCGGCCGCAACGCGTCCGAGCTGCTCCGCAAGGTCAAGGCCGCTCAGTACGTGCGCAACCACCCGGGCGAGGTCTGCCCGGCCAAGTGGGAAGAGGGCGAGAACACCCTCGCTCCCTCGATCGACCTCGTCGGCAAGATCTGACACCCAGCTTCACCGGTGGGGCCCCTCCGGGGGCCCCACCACCACCCCATTCCATACGTGGGCGTCACAACGACGCACCGGTGTGACGCCCACGTATGGAATCGGCCTCACCGAAAGGATCCGTCATGCTTGATGACGCCACCACCGGCCAGTTGAAGTCCTACCTGGAGAACGTCCAGGTCCCCATCGAACTCGTGGCCTCGCTGGACGACTCCCCCAAGTCCGCCGAGATCGCCGAGCTGCTCGAGGAGACCGCGGCGCTGTCGGACAAGGTGTCCTACCGCCGCGCCGATGACCACGAGCGCCGCCCCTCGTTCGCGATCTCACGCGTCGGCACCGACGTCAGCGTGCGCTTCGCCGCCCTGCCGATGGGCCACGAGTTCACGTCCTACGTCCTCGCCCTGCTGCAGGTCGGCGGCCATCCGGTCAAGGCCGAGCCCGAGGTCATCGAGCAGATCGAGTCGCTCACCGGCGACTACGCCTTCACGACCTACATGTCGCTCTCCTGTCAGAACTGCCCGGACGTGGTGCAGGCGCTCAACGCGATGAGCGTCATCAACCCGCGCATCCAGCACGTCGCGGTCGACGGTGCGCTGTACCAGGACGAGATCGAGGCCAAGCAGATCCTCGCCGTCCCGACGGTCTACCTCAACGACGAGCTGTTCGAATCCGGCCGCATGAGCCTGGAGCAGATCGTCGCGAAGCTCGACACCGGCGCCCAGGCCAAGGCCGCGGAGCGCCTGGCCGCAAAGGAGCCCTTCGAGGTGCTCGTCGTCGGCGGTGGCCCTGCCGGCGCAGCGGCTGCGATCTACGCCGCACGCAAGGGCATCCGGACCGGCGTCGCCTCCGAGCGCTTCGGCGGCCAGGTCCTCGACACCATGGCGATCGAGAACTTCATCTCCGTGCAGTACACCGAGGGACCCAAGCTCGCGACGGCGCTGGAGCAGCACGTCCTCGAGTACGACGTCGACGTGATGAACCTGCAGCGGGCCAAGCGACTCATCCCCGCCGAGACCGATGGCGGTCTCATCGGCGTGGAGCTCGACAACGGGGCCGTGCTGCAGTCGCGCACCGTCGTCCTGTCGACGGGTGCGCGGTGGCGCAACATGAACGTTCCCGGCGAGGAGGAGTACCGCAACAAGGGCGTCACGTACTGCCCGCACTGCGACGGCCCGCTGTTCAAGGGCAAGCGCGTCGCCGTCATCGGCGGCGGCAACTCCGGTGTCGAAGCGGCCATCGACCTGGCCGGCATCGTCGGCCACGTGACCCTCATCGAGTTCGATCCGCAACTGCGAGCCGACGAGGTGCTGCAGCGCAAGCTGCGCAGCATGCCGAACGTCGACATCCTGGTCAGCTCGCTCACGACCGAGGTGCTCGGTGATGGCAGCAAGGTCACCGGCCTGCGCTACACCGATCGCACCGACGACTCCTCGCACGATCTGGAGCTCGACGGCGTGTTCGTGCAGATCGGGCTCCTGCCCAACACCGAGTGGCTCGAAGGTGCGGTGCAGCTGTCACCGCGCGGCGAGATCGAGATCGATGAACGGGGCCAGACCTCCGTGCCGGGCGTCTTCGCTGCCGGCGACGCCACCACGGTGCCGTTCAAGCAGATCGTCATCTCGATGGGTGCCGGCGCGACCGCCGGACTCAGCGCCTTCGACCACCTGATCCGCACCTCGGCACCCGCGGAGGCCGTGCCGGCCTAGCCGGTCAGGCCACGCGGATCCAGGGGTCCTTGAGTTCGACCATCAGGGACTCCAGCGCCAACTGGGGCGTGACGTTCGCTCCGATCTGGTCGCGGCAGTGCGCGATCGCCGCGAGGCGTCGACCTGTGTCGTTCGTCGTGCCCATGCTCGCCAGCTGGGTCAGCTGCGGGCGCATCTCCTCGTTCACGAGTTCGACGTCGCCGTCGACCTGGATCACCAGGACGTCGCGGTAGAGCCCCAGCAGATCCACGAGCGCGCGGTCGACCTGGTCGACCACCGCGCGCGTGCGGCGACTCTTCTGCCGCTTGGTCATGTCCTTGGTGGCGGACTTCATGAGTCGGGAGAGACGGGCCTGTGTGATGCCGCTGGCGCCATCACCGAACTCCGACTTCAGGTTCTGCTCCTCCGCCTCATCGAGCGGATCGGTGATGGCGCGGGCGTCCTCCGTGGCCGCTGCCAGCAGATTGGTCGCGGCCGTGAAGCAGGAGGCGACGTCGCCCAGCTGGAACGGCGCGCGCAGGACCTCCTGGCGACGCAGCCGCGCGTGCTCATCCCGCGCCAATGCTCGAGCCCGGCCGATGTGCCCCTGCGACGCTCGCGCCGCGAACGACGCCATCGCGCGATCCACGCCGTAGGCATCGACCAGCAGGTCGGCGACGTCCGGGGTCGAGGGCGTACGCAGCGGCAGGTGCCGCGTGCGCGACACGATCGTCGGCAGGACGTCCTCGACACTCGGCGCGCACAGGATCCACACGGTGTGCGGGGGCGGCTCCTCCAGCGCCTTGAGCAGTGCGTTGACGGCTTCGGGGGTCATGCGGTCGGCGTCCTCGACGACGATCACGTGCCAGGGGCTCGTGATCGGGGCCATGGACGAGCGGGTGATGAGGTCGCGGGCATCGTCCACGCCGTAGGAACGCGTCTCGGTGGTGATGACGTCGACATCCGGGTGGGCGCCGAGCGGAGCGGTGCGGCAGGCCTCGCAGACACCGCACCCGTCCTCCGGGCACACGAGCGCAGCGGCGAAACATGTTGCGGCGGTGGATCTGCCGGATCCCGGCGGGCCGGTGATGAGCCATGCATGCGTCATGCCGGGCCCGGGTTCGCCCCGCCGGATGTGCTCGGAGTCCGTGACAGCGCGCGTGAGGTCGCGGACGACGATGTCCTGTCCGACGAGCCGGTCCCAGATCGGCGGGGTCATGCCGTGGCCATCCCGGCGAGGACGCGCTCGAGGATCGCGGCCGCGATGGTCTCGCGGTCATCGCGGGCACTGAGCACGAGGTAGCGGTCCGGCTGCTCCTCGGCCATGGCGAGGAAGGCCGCACGGACCTGCTGGTGGTACTCCATCGGCTCGGCCTCGAGCCGATCACGCTCCTGGAACCGCCCGAGTCCCTCGACGGGATCGATGTCCAGCACGATGGTGAGATCGGGAACGAGTTCCTGCGTGGCCCACAGGCTCAGATCGCGGATGCGCTTCGGCCCGAGACCGCGCGCAAAGCCCTGGTAGGCGACGGAGGAGTCCAGGTAGCGGTCGCAGATGACGACGTCGCCGCGGTCGAGGGCCGGCCGGATCACCTTGTCAGCATGTTCGCCGCGGGCCGCCGCGAACAGCAGGGCCTCAGCACGCACATCAAGTCCGGTGAACTCAGGACTCAAGACGACGTGGCGGATCGCCTCACCGGCCGGGGTGCCACCGGGTTCGCGCGTCTGTGTGACGGTGAGTCCGCGATCGCGGAGAGCCTCGGCAAGCAGTGCCTCCTGCGTCGACTTGCCCGCGCCCTCTCCGCCCTCGAAGACGACGAAGTACCCGCTCACGGTCAGGTCAGTCCGTGCTCGGGGATGCCGCCGCGGTGGCCTTGGCGGTCTTCTTTGCGGCAGCCTTCTTCGCGGGTGACTTCTTGGCCGTCTTCTTCGCGGCAGTCTTCTTCGCGGTCTTCTTGGCAGCTCCGCGCTTCACGACCCGCGTCGTGGTCTGCTTGGGCTCAAGGGCGGCGAGGGCCTCCTTCGACCGACGCTCGGACAGCAGGTCGCTGGCGCGCTCGATCGACATGGTCTCCGGATCGTCGACGGTGCGCAGGGAGGCATTGGTGGTGCCGTCGGTGACGTACGGGCCGAAGCGCCCGTCCTTGATCACGAGCGGCAGACCGGTGGTCGGATCATTGCCCAGTTCGCGCAGCGGCGGCTTGGCCTGACCACGCCCACGACGCTGCTTGGGCTGCGCGAACAGGGCGAGGGCCTGCTCGAGCGTCACCGTGAAGATCTCCTCCTCGCTGCCGAGCGAGCGGGAGTCCTTGTCCTTGGTGAGGTACGGGCCGTAGCGGCCGTTCTGCGCGAGGATCTCGATGCCGTCGGCCGGGTCGGCTCCGACCACCCGCGGCAGGCTCAGCAGCTTCAGCGCCTCCTCGAGCGTGACCGTCGAGGGCTTCATGTCGCTGAACAGCGATGCGGTGCGCGGCTTGGCCGTCTTGGGTGATCCCTCGGGCAGCACCTCGCTGACGTACGGCCCGTAGCGGCCGGACTTCGCGACGATGGTCAGGCCGGACTCCGGATCGACTCCGAGTTCACGGTCGCCGGACGGCTCGAGGAGCAGCTCCTCGGCCTTCTCGGCGGTGAGCTCATCGGGAGCCAGACCGACCGGCACGTTGGCGCGCTCGTCTTCACCGCGCTCGACGTAGGCGCCGTAACGGCCGACGCGCAGCACAGCATCGGTGCCCTCGATCGGGAAGGTCGCGTTGCCGCGGGCATCGATCGCGCCGAGGTCCTCGGTCAGCGGCTTGACGCCCGGGAAGTCCCCGCCGGTGACGGTGTGGCCGCCGCGCCAGAACGCATCGAGCTGCGAGACGCCATCGGCCTTGCCCACCGAGATGAGGTCGAGGACCTCCTCCATGTTCGCGGTGAAGCTGTAGTCGATGAGCGGG
>JAUHZW010000061.1 GCA_030425745.1 Actinomycetes bacterium | reverse complement strand
GTGCGAGCGCCTGACGGTCGAGGACGAGGTCGCCTTCGAGGAGCTGTGGCGGCGCATGGGCCTGTCCATCGACTGGTCGCAGACGTACCAGACCATCGACGGCAATGCCCAGCGCGTGAGCCAGCTGGCCTTCCTGCGCAACCTTGCACGCGGCGAGGCCTACCAGTCCGAGGCGCCCACACTGTGGGACGTCACCTTCCGCACCGCCGTCGCCCAGGCCGAACTCGAGGACCGCGAACGCCCCGGCGCCTACCACCGCATCGGCTTCCCGACCACCGCCGATCCGAACACCAAGGTCTTCATCGAGACGACCCGTCCCGAACTACTCGCCGCCTGTGTCGCCCTCGTCGCCCACCCCGACGACGAGCGGTATCAGCCGCTCTTCGGCACCACCGTCACCACGCCGGCCTTCGGTGTCGAGGTGCCCGTCGTCGCCCACGCCCTCGCCGACCCCGAGAAGGGCTCCGGCATCGCCATGATCTGCACGTTCGGCGACCTCACCGACGTCACGTGGTGGCGCGAGCTGCAGCTGCCCACCCGTCCGATCATCGGCTGGGACGGCCGCATCATCCGCGAAGCGCCTGAGTGGATCACGACGGACGAGGGCCGTGCGCACTATGAGTCCCTCGCCGGAGCCACCAGCCACACCGCCAAGGAGCGGATGGTCGAGATCCTCACCGGCACCGGCGACCTCGTGGGCGAGCCCAAGCCGATCACCCACCCGGTGAAGTTCTTCGAGAAGGGCGAGAAGCCGCTCGAGATCGTCACGACCCGCCAGTGGTACATCACCAACGGCGGCCGAGAGCCCGAGCTCCGGCAGCAGCTCATCGAGCGGGGTCGAGAGATCAACTGGCACCCCCCGCACATGCAGGTGCGCTACGAGAACTGGGTCGACGGCCTCAACGGCGACTGGCTCATCTCACGCCAGCGCTTCTTCGGGGTGCCGATCCCGCTGTGGTACCGCATCGACGCCGACGGCAATCCGGTCTACGACAACCCGCTGGTCCCCGACGAGGCCGATCTGCCCATCGACCCCAGCAGCGATGTTCCCGCCGGCTTCACCGAGGACCAGCGCGGCGTGCCGGGCGGCTTCATGGGCGACCCGGACGTCATGGACACCTGGGCCACCAGTTCTCTCAGCCCGCAGATCGCCGGCGGCTGGGAGCGCGACGAGGACCTCTGGAAGCGCGTCTTCCCGATGGATGTGCGCCCGCAGGCCCACGAGATCATCCGCACCTGGCTGTTCTCCTCCGTCGTGCGCGCGCACCTCGAGGAGGACTGCCTGCCCTGGAGCGACGCCGCGATCTCCGGCTGGATCCTCGACCCGGACCGCAAGAAGATGAGCAAGTCCAAGGGCAATGTCGTCACCCCGATGGCGATGCTCGACGAGTACTCGTCCGACGCCGTCCGCTACTGGGCCGCCTCCGGCCGCCCCGGCACCGACACCGCCTTCGACATCGGCCAGATGAAGATCGGGCGCCGTCTGGCGATCAAGATCCTCAACGCCAGCAAGTTCGCCCTCATGCAGGACGCCGCCGAGAACGACGCCGCCATCACCGAGGCCCTGGACCGTGCGCTGCTCGCCCGCCTCGCCGAGACGGTGCGCCAGGCCACCGAAGCGTTCGAGGACTACAACTACGCCCGTGCCCTGGAACTCGCCGAGACGTTCTTCTGGAACTTCACCGACGACTACGTGGAACTGGTGAAGGAGCGCGCCTACGGAGCTCAGGGCGAGGCCGCCGCAGCGTCAGCGAAGGCCACGCTCGCCACGGCGCTCAACACCCTGCTGCGCCTCTTCGCCCCCTTCCTCCCCTTCACGGTCGAGGAGGTGTGGTCCTGGTGGCAGGAGGGCTCGATCCACCGACAGGAGTGGCCCGAGGCTGAAGCCATCGCGGCTCTCGCCGGTGACGCAGATGCCGCACTCATGGACGACATGGCCGCCGCGCTCACCCTCGTGCGCAAGGTGAAGTCCGATGCGAAGGTCTCCATGCGCGCTGACATCAGCACCGCAACGGTCACAGCTCCGGCCGACCAGGCTGCCCGCATCACCCTCGCCGCGGCCGATCTCGCCGCGGCCGGTCGCATCGCCGACCTCCAGGTGGTCGAGGGAGGAGCGACGGTCGAGGTGGCCGCCGAGCTCGCGCCAGCGGCTGATGGCTGACCAAGCCCGCTCAGCAGGAAACGGCTGCTGAGCCTTCCTAACCTTGAGGGCATGAGTCCGCATCCCCGTCGCCGTGGGTTCCTCACACTCCTGACTGCCTTCGCGATCGGGGCGATCACTCTCACGTTCCTCCCCGTTGCCCACGCTGACGTCACCGGCCGGGTCGGGAGCCAGTCATCGCGCACCGCGGGTGTCGATGCCCCGCCCGCCTGTAGCCCGGCCGTCCTCGCCGACACCCAGAAGGCGATCAACGACTACACGGACAACCGCAAGGACCTGCACGAGGCGAAGATCGGGGCATGGGGCACCGCCGAGCATCCGCCTGCTCGTTACACCGCCGTAGCCGATGACCCCTTCACCATGGAGGCGATCCGGAAGGCCGCCACCCTTCCGTGCGACCCTCAGGTCTCCCTGGCCAACCTCGCCGCCGCTCCCGCGAACGTCAGGACGGCCGCGGGCATCCTGACCCTGGACCGATGGAACACCATGATCCGCCCTGCCATCGTCGGCACCGGGGGCGGCAACGGACCCGCCCCGACCGGTTTCGACACCGGAGCCACCTCGTACGCCACCTTCCTGAACATCGTCGCGCGATACCCGTATCTGTGCGGGGAGAGGGGCACCTTCGCGACGGTGGAGGCGGCATGCCAGCGCGAACTCGCCACGATCTTCGCGCATGCCGCGCAGGAGACCGGTGGCACGAGCCCGCGGTGGGAGAGCATCCTCACCTACACCCGTGAGCAGAACTGCTATCCCGACAAGTGCACGAGCTACAACGCCGGTGCGGTCGAGGACTTCGGCGCCCCGGCCGATGTGAGCTTCTTCGGCCGCGGCATGAAGCAGCTGAGTTACGCGTACAACTACTTCGGCTTCTCGGCCGACTGGTTCAGCGATCCCGACCGGCTCATCCAGCGACCCGACGAGGTGGCGCAGACCGCCGAGACCGTCCTCGGATCAGGCATCTGGTTCTACATGGCGCCCCAGCCACCCAAGCCGTCCCTCCACTCGGTCGTCATCGGCACGTACCGGCCCAACAGCGACCCGGCGAGCCTCGGCCTTCCGCTGGACGTCGACGGTCGCATCGCGGATCGCTTCAACGCCACGAACAGCCTCATCAACGGGGCCGTCGAATGCTCGACGTCAGATGAGTTCGGCCAGCAGGCCTCCACCAACCGGTTCGCGGGCTACGACGCCCTGCTCACCATGTTCGGGGTGGACCGCACTTCTGCGGAGGCCGCCATTGTCCCAGGGACGACCCGCTGCACGGTGGCCAACGGCAACCCCTGGGCCAACGCGGCCCTGCTGTACCAGCCGAAGATTTATGTGAATGCGAAGGATGCACCCGAGGCCGCCCTGTGGCCGAAGGTCTGTCCGGTGATGGGCTACCAGAGCGCCCAGCCCCTGAGCCTCATCACCCCCGGCATCTACGACTACTGCGTGGACCGGCGAGCGCCACGGACCGAGCTTCGCGAGCTCCCCGCCCCTCAGGGGCTGCGCGAGCTGTGGACCACGCACGACGCCATCGCGCTCGCTTGGGACGCCCCCGAGGGGGCCAAGGCCGTTGAGGTTGTCGGCTATGACATCACCGGCGGGCTCGGCTCGTCGTGGTTCACGGAGGAGCCAACGATCGTGATCGACAACCTCTCGGCCGGAGCGGAGTACACGATCGCCGTCCGGGCGCGCACCAAGGCCGGGCAGTCTCCTCCGTCGATGATCAGCGTCTGGACCCTCCTGGATCCGATGCCACAGCCCGACACCGCGCGCGAGCCGAGTGAGCCACGGGATCTGGTTCCGAGCGATGTGAGCCGCACCTCCGTGCGCCTGACCTGGCGCGCGCCATCCGATGACGGAGGCAGTCCCGTCACCGGGTACCGCGTGGCCGGGGGTCTCGGCCGTGATGTGTCCACCACGTCTCGGGAGTTCACGGTCACGGGGCTGCGTCCGGGCCTGGAGTACACCTTCTGGGTACGCGCGGAGAACGATGCCGGACTCTCCCCGGCCGCCCGGGTCAGCGTCTGGACCCAGCCCGACCCGGAGCCGTGGCCCGGGGGCCTGCTGTTGGACCGGGAGGACGGATCGGATTCCTGACGCTCAGTCGTCGAGCTCGCCGAGCTCCTTGAGCAGCCCGATGTGCACCGCTGGGCTCGACCGCGCCGGTTCCGCGTGCAGCTCATCGTCCTCTGTCGGCTTCGACAGGGTGGCCTTCTGTTCGGCTGGGCTGATCCCTGAGACGCCGTCATCCTCAGGCTGGTCTGCACGCGTCGTGCCGTAGACGCGGATGAGATCCACCTCAGCAAGCCGTTGGCCCTGCTCGTCTGGGACGACGTCCGGCTGAAGCTCGGGAGCGATGGCGAGGAGGTCCTGCCCCTCGGCGGCCGCGGCGAACCACTCGGGCGTGTGCAGGGCAGCGGCAGGAAAGACCCGCCGCTGCGCCCCAGCAGCGATCTCCTCCAACGACAGAGGCTGCTCAAGCGCGAACAGCCCGTAGGTAGCCGTGTTCAGGGACCGCAGAATGTCGGTCATCGCCGGAAGAACCCGCGTCGGCGGCCGGTACCTTCCTCGCCCGCTGAGGCTCGGACCACCGGATCCTCTGCGCTCCGTCCAGGCTCAGGGTGCTGTTCCCCGGCCCACGGCGCGATGTCTCGATCGGGCAGACATGAGCGCGCGAGATCGTTGTAGGCGGGTCCTAGCAGGGGATGGTCGAGGAGCGCCTGCATCCGATTGAGGTTGGTCGCGGTGAGGACGTCCTTTGTCGCAAGGGGGATCACTCCCACGACAGGCACCCCCAGACCCGCGGCGAGCACCTGGTCGCGCTCCATGCCCACATTGGCGACGGACTGGTTCACGACGATGCCGATCTTCTCCCGAGGAACGCCGAGACCCGAC
Organism: Actinomycetes bacterium; assembly: GCA_030425745.1. GTDB lineage: Bacteria > Actinomycetota > Actinomycetes > S36-B12 > S36-B12 > UBA10649. The sequence goes on along the minus strand of JAUHZW010000061.1, from coordinate 5,005 downwards.
TCATCGACAGGAGCAGTCATCTCTCGGAGTGCTCGAGCCATGCCCTGCACGGCGGTGGAGGCGAGCGTGGTGACGAACAGGATCTCGTCAGATTCCACGAGCGCGACATCCGCGATGAGCGGGTCGAGGTACTGCACGCTGGTGTCCATGATGACGACGTCGTACATGCGCTGGAGGCTCTGCACGATGGTGCGGTAGAACTCCGGTCCCACCGTCTCCGCCGTTCTGGGCCGGATGGGGGCCAGGAGGGTGTCGACCTCCATGCCTTCGGCCCGAACCAGGTTGCGTCGGATGCGCTCCTCATCCCACACGGGCTGGACACGAATGTTGAGGGCAGTCGGCATGAACTTGCCGATGAGGGAAGCGACCTGACCGTCCCGGGTGTCGAGGTCGAGCAGGCAGACGGACAGCGGGCGACCTGCCTCGGCGGATGCTCTGGCGATCGTCGCCGCGAGGAGGATCGAGACGGTCGACTTGCCTGATCCGCCCTTGCTGGAGGTGACGGTGATCGTGGTCTGGCCGGCGAGACGGGGCTGGCGAAGAAGGCTCAGATCCGCCTGCGCCGGGTAGTTCCCGTCCGCGCTCGTTCCCGTCGCTTGCGGGGCACCAGAGCCCAGCGGCGGGAGGGTGGGCCTCGGGCCGGCTGACTCAGACACGGATGGCTCTGGCGCGGACCGAGGAGCCACGGGCGCAGTTTCGGTCGGCTCGTCCGTCTCGAGCCCACGCAGCGCCCCGAGTTCGCTGAGGTCCACTGAGCGGGGAGGCTCCGCCGGGTGCGCTGACTCACCAGGACGCGCCAGCAGCACATCGCCGTCGGGGAGGACCACATCGGGAAACTCGACGACATTCGCCAGCTGGCCGCGCATCGAGTTAAGAACTGCCCGGCCGCCCTTCATCGGTGAGATCCGGTGGAAGACGAGGCCGACGTGGTCGACCCCCTGGGCATCGGCAGCAGCACGGATGTACTCCTCCATGCCCGGCCAGAGGTCAGGACGCCATTCGATGAGGAAGACGTGAGCACCCGCGTTCGCCATCGCGACGAGCGCCCGCGCCGTCTGGAGCCGCTCGTCTTCGTCTCCAGGGTCGTCTGCCATCAGGGAGTCGGAGAAGACCAGCACCCGGGATCTCTGATCGAGCGCACCGGAGGACAGGCCTGACCACAGCGATGAGACGTCACCGACGCGACCCTGTACGTTCCAGTCGGCTCCTGAGTCTGCGAGAAGCGCGTGGACGTCCGGTTCGGCCACGACGATGACGCCCGGGCGCCGGGCCGACCCCTCCGTCATCGTGCTCCCTCGTCGATCCGGTGACTCATGCATGCGGTGGATGCGGGCGGCGACGCGACCCGCGCTACTCCCGCGTGTCCCTCGACTCTACCGGGATACCGGCAACCGCGCGGCGGGTCACCGTCGACGACGAATCGGGCGGTGCCCGTCACGCCAGAGCGCTCGGGCCACCCAGGATGAAGGCTGCACGCACCTCCGGGTCGGTGAAGTCCGCCCCGCGCCGGCCTGCCGGCTCGGCGCGCGCGGCGAGAGGTGACGTGGTGGCGCTGGAAACCCGCTGCGAGGGCCGTGCCGACGGCTGGAAGGGGCTTGCTGACGCGTGATCATCCGCCTGCTCACCGGCAGCCAGGGTTCGAATGCCGATGTCGAAGATGCCGACGGCGGCATCGGCCGCATCATGGACTGATGCGTCGAAGAACTCGCTGTCGAGGTCGTCGTCCTGCACCGCGTCGAGTCGCGCGATCATGTCGTCCTGGTCCGGAGTGCTGAAGACACTCGATGTCGTTGACCCAGTTCGACCGCCCCGAGCGCCGTCCGAGTCCGCTGTGCCGGCCGCCTCCATCGCCTACCTCTCCTCCCGCGGGGAGCCAACCCCCTCAGTGACGCTCTCCCGATCGACACCCGAGCCGAGGGGAGCAAGGTCAGTCAGGATGGCACGGGCATCGGTGGCGAGGGCCAGCGACGAGATGGGGAGGTCGGCCGGAATCCATGCGTGTCGATGCCACTCGATCGACCAGCGCACGGCCGTGTCGGACTCCTGCAGAGCGATGGCTGCGACGACCATCGGATCAAGGGCGTCAAGCAGGGCCTGCGTGCTGTAGCGGATGGCGCGGGCACGTCCAGCGGGCGGGTCGCAGGCGATCTCCACCCGATGCAGGAGAGTGGGCCCCTCCGGATCGCCGATCGGCACGACCGCCGCGACTCGTCCGGACCCCGTTCGGACGAGGACCTCCCGCCCTTCGGGATCACGGGTGACGTACGACGGCACTTCGCTCTCCCTTCGTCCGACACGTCAGCCGATGGGTCATCGGCCTCCCGCTCACTGGCGATCGCGAGGACCAGCCCTCACCGAGACCGGGCCTGAGCGGCGCTCTTCAAGGGTATCGGAGCAGACCGGGCGAAACGGGACCCTGAACGACAGGCAGTCACCGACCGTTGACGGTGCTCGCCTCATGCCTCACCCGAGGGCGAGTTCCGCGTACCAGGCACCCAACGTCGGACCGAGCAGCAGGCCGATGAGAGCCCCCACGAGCAGGAACGGCCCGAACGGCAAAGCGCTCTTGCGTCCCGCGCGGCCGGTCGCCATCAAGGCGATACCGACCACTGCACCGAGACCGAACGCCGCCAGCAGACCCACCACCGCACTCGAGACTGCCCACCAGCCCAGCGTCGCTCCCAGCACCGGAGCCAGTTTGACGTCCCCCATACCCATGCCTCTGCCGCCGCTTAGCAGCCAGGGAAGGCCCACCACGATGAGCCAGAGCAGCGCACCGATCACGATCGGCAGGCCGTTCCAAGCCCCCGACAGCAGGCCTGCGGCCACGAGGCCGAGGGCTGTGACCGGGTAGAGGGGCAGCACGATGACATTGGGGAGCCGGTGGTGGTCCACGTCAATGACGGTCAGGGCCACGCCGGCGCTCGCGAGGGTCAGGACGAGAGGAAGGAGTGGGGCGGCACCGGGAGTGGCCAGACCCCACCAGGTCAGGAGCGCCCACAGCACTGAGGTCGTGGCCTCCACGATCGGATACCGCACGGCAATCGGCGCCGAGCACCATCGGCAGCGCCCGCGCAGCAGCAGCCATGACAGGACCGGGATGTTGTCCCGAGGTTCGATGAGATGGTCGCAGGATGGGCACCGCGATGGCGGGCGGACCACCGATTCCCCTGCTGGGACGCGATGGGTGACGACATTGAGGAAGGAGCCCACCGCGAGCCCTACGACTGCCGCAAGGACCGCTGCGACCGTGACGATGGTGCCGTCGCCGATCATCCGTGCCCGTCGGGGTCCGTCGCGTGATCAGTGAGGAGGGCGGGCTCTGCAGAGCCTGCCTGCTGCGCAGCCCGCAACTCCTCCTGAATGCTCGCGATCCTGACTGCGAGCTCTCGTTCGGCACGCATCGCCTCCGCCAACTGCTCCTCAAGCCGGGCAACCAGAAGAGGATCACCCTTCCCGGCTGGCTCCGGACGGGGTTGCTGGGTCACCGAACCCGCCTGCGCGTCACCGGACGTCGGGGCGCCGTCGGCTGCGGAGTGCTGATCGACCTCCACCTCCCCGAACTGCTCGGGGACTTGCAGGACTCGCGGGACGGTCTCAACCGAGTCCGCCTCCACCACGGCATGGCCGGAGGCAACGAGCATCCCCACGAGATGCACTCCTTCCGCGCGGGTCAGTCCAAGACTCCCGGAGACCTCGTCAACCGATGCAGGCGCACTGAGTGCCTCTACGACAGCCTCCAGTTCGGGCAGCGCGCTCGGCAGCGGCGTGGTCGCGTGTGTGGCTCGCACGACGGTCGTCGTCGGCGTACCCACTGTCGAGACGAGCATCCACGTGCTCTCCAGCCGCTCCTGCCGGATCGGCAGGGAGGTCAGGACCTCGGAAACGTCCAGGGGAATCGTGCACACCGTGTCGGTGACTTCTCCCTCACGCCAATGGGCACGTCCGGTACCGGCCGCGAGGACTGCCCCTGTGGAGGCGAGGAGGTACTCCTGATGCACGAGCGCGATGTCGTCGATGGTGACCCAGCCACGCTCCACTGCCTGAGTCTCGGGATCGGGGCTCTCCCGGAGTCGGGCGGCCGCATCGGCAGAGAGTCTCCCGCCGGTGACAAGACGCGCCAGCGGGTCAGCGGTGAATCCGGACAGGTGAGCCGAGTACAGGCGCCCCTCGTAGAAGTACAGGCGTGCCCGACCCTGGTGTCCACGGCCGGCCGTCTCCAACACGCCTGTCGACGCGCTGCCCGCCGCATGCCGCTCCGCAAGGCGCACCATCTCGTCGGCAAGCAGCCGGTTCGTCTCATGGCCCGTGCGCTCACGTCGCCAGAACAGCGCCATGTCGGATCCTCTCGGTCTTGCGGATGGTGACTCGTCGTGGCTGAGACGGTCGGTGCTCAGCGAAGCATGTGTTCGGGCAGGCCCTCCTCGTGAAGGGGGCAGCGGGGAGCCCCAGCGTGGTCCACGGTTCCGAGCGAGAATCCGGGGCGCCCGGTGCAGCCCGGTCGGGGATCCTCGCGGTAGATGCGCCCGATGCCCGAGTAGGTGTCCGGACGGGTGATCGAGTTCGCCTTCGCCGCAGCCTCCGAACGGTGAGTCACCCGCACGACGTGCTCGGGAACGATCTCGAGCAGTTGCCCTTCCGTGCGCAGGCGCCACGTGTAGTGGTGGACGTCAAGGTCACCGGTGACCGTCCGCTCGGTTCGATCCGGCATGAGCACCGTCACGGAGCAGCGCTGGCCGACGAGCGACCTGACGTCGATGGCCTCGCCCGTCGACAGGGTGAACGTGTAGGGCAGGTGTCCGAAGAAGCGTCCGTATCCCAGACGCGGGTCATAGAGCTTGCCGACGTGCTCGCGAATCGCCCGTTCGGCCTCATCGAACGACTGGGCCGTGCCTTCCATGAGGAGTCTCGGCAACCCCTGGTGGGTGCGCATCAGATCCGAGACATCCCACGCGAACGACCGCACAAGCCTGCGGCCGTCGTGGTCAGTCGTGTCCCCGCACAG
>JAUHZW010000060.1 GCA_030425745.1 Actinomycetes bacterium | reverse complement strand
GATCTGCGGGTCGATGCCCTGGCTGAACAGGTTCATGCCGAGCGTGACGAGGCAGACGTTGCCGGTGCGCTCACCGTTGCCGAACAGGCAGCCCTCGATGCGGTCGGCCCCGGCCATGTAGCCGAGCTCGGCCGCGGCGACGGCCGTGCCACGGTCGTTGTGCGGGTGGAGGGACAGCACCACCGAGTCGCGACGGTTCAGGTTGCGGCTCATCCACTCGATGGAGTCCGCGTAGACGTTCGGGGTCGCCATCTCGACGGTGGCCGGGAGGTTCAGGATCACCTTGCGGTCGGGCGTGGGCTGCCACACGTCGGTCACGGCATTGCAGACGCGCAGTGCGAACTCGAGCTCGGTGCCGGTGTAGGACTCGGGGGAGTACTCGAAGAAGACGTCGGTCTCGTCGGCGATCTCATCCGCGTACTTCTGGCACAGCTGCGCCCCGTGGGTGGCGATGTCGACGATGCCGTCCTCGTCCAGGCCGAACACCACACGTCGCTGCAGCGTCGACGTGGAGTTGTAGAGGTGGACGATCGCCTGCTTGGCGCCCCGGATCGACTCGAACGTGCGCTCGATCAGGTGCTCACGCGACTGGGTCAGCACCTGGATGACGACGTCATCGGGGATGAGATCGTCCTCGATCAGCATGCGGACGAAGTCGAAGTCGGTCTGGGAGGCTGACGGGAAGCCGACCTCGATCTCCTTGTAGCCCATCGAGACGAGCAGCTCGAACATGCGCAGCTTGCGCTGCGGGGTCATCGGGTCGATGAGGGCCTGATTGCCGTCGCGAAGGTCGACCGCGCACCAGCGCGGCGCCTTCTCGATGACCTGGGTGGGCCAGGTGCGGTCGGGAAGGTCGATCGGGGTGAAGGGGGAGTAGCGCTGGAAGGGCATCTGCGATGCCTGCTGGGTGTTGCGCTCGGCATAGGGGGCCGTGCGGTCAAAGCTGGTGGTCATTCCGTGCTCCTGTGTCGCGTCGGGTGGTCACGACCGGTCGGGTCGGGCCGAAGTTCAAGGGGACCGGCAGACGACGAAACCCGCGACGAGGAGGCCGGTGGACTAGGCCTCGCCGCGGCAGCGAAGGAGGAGCAGCGCTGACGTCATGATGAGCCGAGGGTAGCAGGTGCCGGGCGGCCGGTCAGAGCGCCGAGCGTCGCCGACCGACCGTGAAGTAGCTGATCGGGCCGACGAAGTTCACCGCGATCGCCGCGGCCCACAGGGGCTTGGGGCCCCGGACCAGTTCCCGCGGGCGGCGAGCGAGGTCGACCCAGGCGGTGGCAGCCAGGGCGACCTGCACGGACCCCACGACCAGGATCGCGGTCTTCTCCCCGTCGGACAGGTCACTCCAGCGCTTCTTGGCCATCTCACACCTCCGACGTCCAGCGTGCCGGACTCGGCTGCGGGAGTCCACCGGGCGTTCACTAGCCTTCGATCCATGCCCACGACTCTGAACCTGGCCCTCATCCCCGGCGACGGCATCGGGACGGAGGTGGTTGCCGAGGCCATGAAGGTCCTCGAGGCGATCGCCCCGGCAGCCGATCTGGAGGTGACCGCGACCGAGTACGACCTCGGGGCGCGCCGCTACAACGCCACCGGCGAGCTGCTGCCCGACGAGACGGTCGAGGAACTGCGCGGCTACGACGCGATCCTTCTCGGCGCGATCGGTGATCCGTCCGTCGCCCCCGGTGTCCTCGAGCGAGGAGTGCTCCTGCCCCTGCGGTTCGTCATGGACCACCACGTGAACCTGCGTCCGGTGAAGCTGTACGAGGGTGTCACGAACGGCCCGCTGGCCGGCAAGGGCCCGCAGGACATCGACTTCGTCGTGTGCCGGGAGGGCACGGAGGGCCCCTACGTCGGGGCCGGCGGCACGCTGCGTGCCGGCACCGAGCATGAGGTCTCGACCGAGGTGAGCATCAACACCGCCTTCGGTGCCGAGCGCATCATCCGCGACGCGTTCGAGCGGGCCATGAAGCGTCGCAAGAAGGTGACGCTGGTGCACAAGACCAATGTGCTCGTGCATGCGGGCAAGACCTGGAAGCAGGCCTTCGACCGCGTCGCCGTCGAGTACCCCGAGGTCGAGACCGAGTACCAGCACGTCGACGCGGCATCGATGTTCTTCCTGACACGACCGGAGTCGTTCGACGTCGTCGTCACGGACAACCTGTTCGGCGACATCCTCACCGACATCGGTGCGGCCATCGGCGGTGGCATCGGGCTCGCAGCCAGCGGCAACATCGACCCGAGCCGCACCAACCCGAGCATGTTCGAGCCGGTCCACGGCTCGGCGCCGGATATCGCCGGCCAGGGCAAGGCCGACCCCACGGCGACCGTGATGTCGCTCGCGATGCTGCTGGACCACGTCGGACAGGCCGAGGCGGCCGGCTGGGTCGAGGCGGCCGTGGCGGCCGACCTCGCCACGCGAGGGGACTCCGTGCGCAGCACCGGCGAGATCGGCGATGCGCTCGCGGCGGCTGCCGTGGCGGCCGCCAACGGGTAGGTTCTGACGCTATGACCGCATCCGACACCGGCACGGCCCTGTGGCCGATCAGCCTCACGCCCTCCGATCACCCCACGAGTGATGCGGACCGTGAGGCAGTACTCGCCGATCCCGGATTCGGTCAGAAGTACACCGACCACATGGTCCGGGCCACGTGGACCAAGGACGACGGCTGGCACGACGCTCGGCTCGAGGCCTACGGCCCCCTGACGCTGGACCCAGCGACCAACTCGCTGCATTACGGTCAGGCGATCTTCGAGGGGCTCAAGGCCTACCGGCATAGCGACGGCAGCATCTGGTCCTTCCGCCCGATCCAGAACGCCGAGCGGTTCGCCAACTCGGCCCGACGCCTGGCGATGGCCGAGCTGCCCATCGAGCTGTTCGTCGGCTCGATCGAGGCGCTCGTGCGTCAGGACCGTGACTGGGTGCCGTCCGGTCAGGAGAAGTCGCTCTACCTGCGGCCGTTCATGATCTCGACCGAGGTCGGGCTGGGTGTGCGTCCCGCGAACCGCTACGAGTACCTGCTCATCGCCTCGCCGGCCGGTGCCTACTTCCCGCGAGGGCTCAAGCCGGTGTCGGTGTGGGTCTCCGACGACTACGTGCGTGCCGCTCCCGGTGGCACGGGCGAGGCCAAGTGCGCGGGCAACTACGCCGCGTCTCTCGTCGCCCAGGCCGAGGCGGCCATGCACGGGTGCGATCAGGTCGTGTGGCTCGATGCCGTCGAGCGCCGCTGGATCGAGGAGATGGGCGGCATGAACCTGTACTTCGTGTACGGGTCCGGCGACTCGGCTCGCCTCGTCACGCCTGAGCTCACCGGCTCGCTGCTGCCGGGCATCACGCGCTCCTCGCTCCTCACCGTGGCGTCCGACCTCGGCATCCGCGCTGAGGAGGGACGCATCAGCGTCGAGGACTGGAAGTCCGGCTGTGCGTCGGGGGAGATCACCGAGGTCTTCGCCTGCGGTACCGCGGCGGTCATCACCCCTGTGGGTGAGGTGAAGACCCGCGATGCGGGGGCGTGGTCCATCGGCGACGGCGGCACCGGCCCGGTGACCCAGCGGCTGCGTCAGGCGCTGCTCGACATCCAGACCGGCGCGGCACCGGACACGCACAACTGGCTCCACCGCCTCGTCTGACCTGTACCGATGCCTCGTCGCTGGTGGTTGGAATTCCGCAGGTTTTCCAGCCACCAGCGACGAGGCATCGGCGTCTGTGGCAGGATGGGGCGCGTGTTCAGCACCGCCATCATCATTAACTAGCGCGTCGACCCTCGTCGACGCGCAGCCCTTCGCACCCGCGGGGGGCTTTTTCGTTGGCGGACCGACCTGAGAATGTGAGGAAGAGCCATGGCTCGCCCCGACGGCTTCCACGTGTACGACACCACGCTGCGTGACGGCGCCCAGCGCGAGGGCATCTCGTACTCGGTCAACGACAAGCTCGCGGTGGCCCGCCTTCTCGACGACTACGGGGTCGGCTTCATCGAGGGGGGCTGGCCGGGCGCGATGCCCAAGGACACCGAGTTCTTCCAGCGCGCACAGACCGAACTCGACCTGACGAACGCCGAGCTCGTCGCGTTCGGTGCCACCCGCAAGGCCGGGGTGAAGGTGGAGGACGACCATCAGGTGCGCGCCCTGCTCGACTCGCAGGCCCCGGTCGTCACGCTGGTCGCCAAGTCCGACGTCCGTCACGTCAGCGAGGCCCTGCGCACGACTCTCGACGAGAACGTGGCGATGATCGAGGACACCGTCCGCTTCCTGGTGGGCGAGGGTCGCCGGGTGTTCGTCGACATGGAGCACTTCTTCGACGGCTACAAGCACGACCGCGACTACGGGGTGCGCCTGCTGGTCGCCGCGGCCGAGGCGGGGGCCTCCGTCGGGGTCCTCTGCGACACCAACGGCGGGATGCTGCCGCACGGCATGTTCGAGGTGGTCACAGACGTCAAGCAGCGCTCGGGTGTGCGGCTGGGCATCCACTGCCAAGACGACACGGGCTGCGCCATCGCCAACTCCGTCTCCGCCGTCGAGGCCGGGGTCTCGCACGTGCAGTGCACCGCCAACGGCTACGGCGAGCGCACCGGGAACGCCGACCTGTTCGTCGTGGTGCCGAACCTGCAGCTGAAGCTGGACATCGACTGCCTCCCTGATGGCGCCCTGCAGGAGACCGTTCGCATCTCCCACGCCATCGCGGAGATCGCGAACATCGCCCCGAACACGCACCAGCCCTACGCCGGCTGGGCCTCCTTCGCTCACAAGGCGGGCCTGCATGCGAGCGCCCTGAAGGTCAACGCCGACCTGTACAACCACATCGACCCGGCGGTGGTCGGCAACGTGCAGAACGTCCTCGTCACGGAGATGGCCGGGCGCGCCTCCATCGAGCTCAAGGGCGCCGAACTCGGCTACGACCTGTCAGACAAGCCCGAGGTCGTCACCAGGGTGGTCGAGGAGGTCAAGGAGCTCGAGGCTCAGGGGTGGAGCTTCGAGGCCGCCGATGCATCCTTCGAGCTGCTGATCCTCGACAGTGAGGGCGCCGAACTCTCGTTCCACGTGGAGTCGTGGCGCACGATCGTCGAGCAGGATGCCGAGGGCGCCGTGCGCACCGAGGCCACGGTCAAGATCCACCTGGACGGTGAGCGCATCATCTCCACCGCGGAGGGCAACGGCCCGGTCAATGCGCTGGACCGTGCGCTGCGTGGTGCCATCGTCCAGAAGTACCCGGACCTGAAGGGCATGCGCCTGGTCGACTACAAGGTCCGCATCCTCGACGAGAAGTCCGGCACGGGGGCGCGGACGCGGGTGCTCATCGGCACGAGCGACGGCCACGAGTCCTGGAGCACCGTCGGCGTGCACGAGAACGTCATCGCCGCATCGTGGCGTTCCTTGGAGGATGCCGTCCGCTACGGGCTCCTGCGGCGCGATCGGTAGGGTCCGGTTCGTGCGCATCTGCCGAGTCTCCCTGGACGACGACCTCCACTACGGCGTGATCGAGGGGGATGCCGTCGCGCTGTTGAGCAGCCATCCCTTCGGCCCGTTCGAGCCGGACGGCCGCGTGCTGCCCTTGGCGGACGCCCGGCTCGTGGCACCCGTGCTGCCGAGCAAGATCGTCGCCGTGGGCAAGAACTTCCTCGACCACGTCCGCGAGATGGGTGGTGACACCCCGCCGGCCGAGCCCATGGTCTTCCTCAAGCCGAGCACGGCCGTGATCGGCCCGGGCGATCCCGTCCTGCTGCCCTGGCAGTCTGAGCAGGTCGAGCACGAGTCCGAGATCGCCGTCGTGATCGGCCGGATGTGTCGCGATGTACCGGAGGATCGCGTCGACGAGGTGGTCCTCGGGTACACCTGTGCCAACGACGTCACCGCTCGCGACCTGCAGCGCACCGATGGCCAGTGGGGACGCGCGAAGGGCTTCGACTCCTTCTGCCCGCTCGGCCCGTGGATCGAGACGTCCCTCGACGTCGAGGAGGCCACGATCGAGTGCTCGGTGAACGGTGAGGTGCGCCAGTCCGGCGTCGGTGCCGACATGGTGCGCTCGGTGCCGGAGCTCGTGGCGTGGATCAGTTCGGTCATGACGCTGCTGCCCGGCGACGTGATCCTGACGGGAACCCCGGCCGGGGTCGGTCCGTTGACGGCGGGGGACGAGGTGAGCGTGACGATCGGTGGGATCGGCACCCTGACGAATCCGGTGGTGGATCGTGGCTGACAGCGACGTTCGAGTCCGTTTCTGCCCGTCTCCGACGGGCAACCCGCACGTCGGGATGGTGCGTACGGCCCTGTTCAACTGGGCCTACGCCCGCCATACGGGCGGCACGTTCGTCTTCCGCATCGAGGACACCGACAGCGCCCGTGACTCCGAGGAGTCCTACGAGGCCCTGCTCGCGGCGCTCGACTGGCTGGGACTCACGTGGGATGAGGGACCGAACATCGGGGGCCCGTACGGCCCGTACCGGCAGTCCGAGCGCATGGCCGACGGAATCTATGCCGATGTGGCGGCGCGGCTGCTGCAGGAGGGCTTCGCGTATCACTGCTACTGCACACCGGCTGAACTCGAGGAGCGGCGCGAGATCGCCAAGGCCGAGCACCGTGCTCCGGGCTATGACCGCCACTGTCGTGACCTGTCCGACGAGCAGGTGGCCGCCTACCAGTCCGAGGGCCGCAGTCGCGTCGTGCGGTTCCGGATGCCTGATCGGGACTGGACATGGGACGACCTCGTGCGCGGCCCCATCACCTTCGCCGCCGACCAGGTTCCCGACTTCGTCCTCCAGCGGGCCAACGGTGAGCCGCTCTACACCCTCGTCAACCCCGTCGATGACGCGATGATGCGGATCACCCATGTCCTGCGCGGTGAGGATCTGCTCTCCTCGACGCCACGACAGTTGGCCCTGTACGAGGCGCTCGGCCGGATCGGCGTGACCGATGGCTCCGTTCCGTCCTTCGGCCACCTGCCGTATGTGATGGGGGAGGGCAACAAGAAGCTCTCCAAGCGCGATCCGGAGTCCTCGCTCCAGTGGTACCGCGATGAGGGCTACCTCCCGGAAGGGCTGCTGAACTACCTGTCGCTGCTCGGCTGGTCCATGGGCGACGACATCGAGTTCTTCAGCAAGGAGCAGCTGGCGGAGGCCTTCACCCTCGACCGGGTGAGCCCGAACCCGGCGCGATTCGACCTCAAGAAGTGCACCGCCATCAACGGCGACTGGATCCGTGAGCTCAGTGAGGCCGAACTGGTCGAGCGGATCGTGCCGTTCCTCGTGGGGGCCGGGCTGGTGGCCGAGACGCTGACCGACCGCCAGCGCGAGGTCCTCGATGCTGCGGTCCCGCTCGTGCGTGAGCGCATGGAGACGCTGAGCCAGGCCGTGGGCATGCTCGGTTTCCTGCTGGTGTCCGATGCGGATTTCGCGATCGATGAGGCTGATGCGACGTCCCAGCTGACCGAGGATGGCCGCCGAGTGGTGGCGACGGCCCTGGAGGCACTGGAGTCCCTCGACGTGTGGGACGCCGCGTCGATCGAGGCGGCACTCCGCGCAGCGCTGGTCGACGGCATGGGTCTGAAGCCCAAGTTCGCGTTCGGTCCGGTGCGGGTCGCCGTGACCGGCCGACGGGTGTCGCCGCCCCTGTTCGAGTCCATGGAGATCCTCGGTCGCGACACATCCCTCGCGCGCTTGCGGTCCGCCTGCGGCTAGGGGCGGTGCCGCCGCGTTCACCACGGTGTGTCTATACTCGTGGGGCCGCTAGCGCGGTAGCCATTGGGGTATGGGGTAATTGGCAGCCCAACTGATTCTGGTTCAGTTAGTCTAGGTTCGAGTCCTGGTACCCCAGCGATACGAGATCGCTCCGTGCGCCCACGTGGGTAGCCGATTGTGACCTCGAGTCCTGTGTCCGATACGCTTCGGCGGCGCCGCTCACGCAGCAGCGCGACACAGCAGAATCATCGCAGTGCATGTTGTGGCTTGGCCCCGTTGTGTAGTGGCCTAGCACGCCGCCCTCTCAAGGCGGTAGCGCGGGTTCGAATCCCGTCGGGGCTACAACACGAAGGCCCCCGGTTCGCCGGGGGCCTTCGTCGTCTCCGATCATCGCAGCGTGAGCCGCTCCGCAGCCCCCTGCAGCAGCGACCGCTGCGCCGGGGTCGGGCGGGTGAGGCGCTCCTGGGGTCCGGAGATGCTCACTGCAGCCACGACGACGCCCCGTGCATCACGTGCCGGCACACTGATCGACCCGACTCCGGGCTCCCGCTGGCCGAGGCTGTGCGCCCAGCCGCGCCGACGCACAGTGGCGAGGGTGTCCTGACCGTAGGCGGCGCCGGTGACGAGTCGCACGCGCTCCTCGGCATCCAGCCAGGCCACCAGAACCTGTGCCGCGGAGCCGGCCTGCAGCGTCAGCAGGCTGCCGACGGGCACCGTGTCGCGCAGCCCGGTCGCGGGCTCGGCCGCGGCGATGCAGAGCCGTGAGTCCCCGGCGCGCCGGTAGACCTGCGCGCTCAGTCCGGTGGCATCCCGAAGCTCCAGGACCACTCTTTCGGCTCGGATCGCCAGGGGGTCGGATTCCGTGGACCAGGTGGCCAGATGCGGGCCGGTGATGAATCTGCCCTCCTGGTCCCGGCTGACCAGGGAGTGGTGTTCCAGCGCGAGGGCGAGTCGGTGGGCGGTGGGACGGGTGATGCCTGTGGCCTCGACCAGATCGGTGAGGGTGCAGGGGCGCGCTGCGATGGCATCGAGCAGGGCCACTGCCTTGTCCAGAACACCCACTCCGCTACTGTTGTCCACACGTTGATACTGCTGTCTCACTATCTGAGATGTCAAGATGTGAGGACACGCGAGTAGCCGGGCACGAGTGAACAAGGAGGTCCCATGGGACGCACGCTGGCAGAGAAGGTCTGGGACGACCACGTCGTCCGCCGCGCCGAGGGAGAGCCCGACCTCCTCTACATCGACCTGCACCTGGTCCACGAGGTCACCAGTCCCCAGGCCTTCGACGGCCTGCGACACGCGCATCACCGACCGGTGCGTCGCGCGGACCTCACCCTCGCCACCGAGGACCACAACGTCCCGACGATCGACATCCTCAAGCCCATCGAGGATCCGATCTCCAAGGCGCAGGTCGATGCCCTGCGTCACAACTGCGACGAGTTCGGCGTTCCGATCTACTCCCTCGGCAGCATCGATCAGGGCATCGTGCACGTCGTGGGCCCGCAGCTGGGTCTCACCCAGCCCGGCATGACGGTGGTCTGCGGTGACTCGCACACCTCGACCCACGGTGCGTTCGGTGCACTGGCCTTCGGCATCGGCACGAGTGAGGTCGAGCATGTGCTGGCGACGCAGACCCTGCCGCTCAAGCCGTTCAAGACCATGGCCGTCACCGTCAACGGTGAGCTTCCTCCCGGTGTCACGGCCAAGGACATCATCCTCGCGGTCATCGCCGAGATCGGCACCGGCGGCGGGCAGGGCTACGTCCTTGAGTATCGCGGCTCGGCCATCGAGGGCCTGTCCATGGAAGGACGCATGACGCTGTGCAACATGTCGATCGAGGCCGGTGCGCGCGCCGGGATGATCGCCCCCGATGAGACGACTTTCGAGTACCTGAAGGGCCGCACCCACGCGCCGACCGGCTCGGACTGGGATGAGGCTGTCGCCTACTGGAAGACTCTTCCCGGAGATCCGGATGCGGAGTTCGACGCCGAGATCGTCATCGACGCCAGCACCCTGACTCCCTTCGTCACGTGGGGCACCAACCCGGGGCAGGGGCTGCCGCTGGGCGCCAACGTCCCGACCCCGGACGATGCCCGCGACGATGTCGATCGCGTGGCCATCGAACGTGCCATCGAGTACATGGGCCTGACCCCCGGAATGCCGCTGCGCGACATCACCGTCGACACCGTGTTCGTGGGCTCGTGCACCAACGGGCGCATCGAGGACCTGCGCGCGGTCGCCGAGGTGCTCGAGGGTCGCACGGTGGCTGACTCGGTTCGCATGCTGATCGTGCCGGGCTCGGTCCGGGTGAAGCAGCAGGCGGAGGAGGAGGGCCTGGATCAGGTGTTCCTCGCGGCCGGCGCGGAGTGGCGCGAGGCCGGCTGCTCGATGTGTCTGGCGATGAACCCCGACCAGCTGCAACCGGGCGAGCGCTGCG
>JAUHZW010000059.1 GCA_030425745.1 Actinomycetes bacterium | reverse complement strand
GGCCAGCGCGATACCGACGAGCAGCAGCAGGGCCGGGACGAGCATGTCGGGTCAGCGCATCACGTGCTGGGCAGCAGATCGCGGCTCTTCAGGTCGCGATGAACCCACGCCTCGGCGAAGAAGGACGCGAACGGGACGGTGCCGGCGACGAGGATGAGGACGGTCTTGACGACCGAGTACCGCACCCGGAACGCCAGATCGACGCCGACGATCAGGTACACGACATACAGCCAGCCGTGCAGCATCCACAGGATGCTGTAAAGCGCCGGCTTGGACTCCACATTGCTGTAGTCGAGGAAGCCATAGCCGACGACGAGCCACACCGTCAGTGCTGCGAGCACCACGCCGGTGACCCACGCCATGATCCGGTAGCGCAGGAACGCGCCGTTGAGCCCTTTCATGAACAACGCCCCTTCATGCCCAGCCTCCCGGCACCGCATCGATGCGGGGCGGGTCGGCGCCCGGCCGCTGGCAGGTGATGCCGGCCACCGAGATGCCGAACGCGGCCGCGGCGACGAGTGCGTCGATGTCGCGGACGTCTGCCCGCGTCTTGCCGTGCTGCAGCCACCAGGCGAGGAAACCGCCGCTGAACGAGTCACCCGCACCGACAGTGTCGACCACCGGCACCCGGGGCACGTCGAGGACGATGTCGTCACCACCGGCCAACACGTGGACGGCCTCGGCGCCATCCGTGAACAGCACGACGGAGCCCGACGATGCGGCAAGCTGCTGCGCCGCAGCCAGCGGTTCAACCCCCGGGAACAGGAACTCGACGTCATCACCGCTCACCTTGACGATGTCGGCCCGGGGAAGGACGGCCTGCAGCGCATCCTCGAATACCGGGGAACCGGTCATCACCGAGGGGCGGCAGTTGGGGTCGACCATCACGAGCTGGTCATCAGACGCCGCGGCGACGATCGCCACCGACGCGTCGACGAGTGGCTGGAGGACGAGGCCGAGGGTGCCGACGTGCAGGGCCCGCACGGACGGGTCGAGGTGCGCGAGTGCCATCGCCGGAGTCACCGCGGCGGCGGACGTGCCCTCCATCATGAATCGGTAGGTCGCTGCTCCGTGCTCGTCGATCTGCGCGATGGCCAGCGTGGTCGGCTCGGGCACCTGCGCTCCGAGACCCAGCACCACGCCGTCGTCGCCCAGCAGCCGCATGATGCGGTTGCCGAACGCATCCGTCGAGACGCCGCCCAGGAAGGTCGCGGGCATCCCGAGCCGGGCGATCGTGCGGGCGGTGTTCAGGGGGGCACCGCCCACCACGGACGTCACCTCGCCCTGAGGGTCGACGATGATGTCGACGAGGGCCTCACCGAGTACGGAGATCACTCCGACAGGCTAGTGGACATCTCCTTGCGCGCCTCGTGGTCATCGATAGACGGAGCGACGGTGGGCGATGCGCACGACCACAACGGTGACGGTCTCGTCCTCGACCGAGTAGACAACCCGGTACTCCCCGCGACGGGCTGACCAGTAGCCGGCCAGATCGCCCCTGAGTTGGCGCCCGACTCGATGGGGATTCTCAGCGAGTGGCCCGGACAGGAACTCCCAGACTGCGGCTGCCACAGACTCGGGAAGGCCCGCTTCGATCGCTCGCTGCGCTCCCTTGGACAGGAGAACCCGGTAGGCCATGCCGCGCCTAGGAGCGAGGAGGGGTCACATCGGCCAGATCGACCAGCTCTCCTGCCGCGATGTCCGCCTCGGCTTGGCGGATCTCCTCCATGGCCTCGGGGTCGGACAGTATCGCCACGGTCTCTTCAAGGGATGCCAGATCATCCGGTGAGATCAGAACCGCTACGGGGCTGCCGTTGCGAGTGATGACCACACGCTCGTGGGTTCCATGGACCGAATCGACCACGGCGGAAAGGTTCGCCTTGACGGCTGCGAGCGACGTGACAGACATGACCACAATTATGGTCATGACAATTCTCTCAGGTCAAGGGATCGTCTGCCCCAACTCGATGCTCTGGATCTCCTTGCGGGCCTCGATCCTCAGCCATCGCAGGTACAGGAACAGCCCGAAGGCAGCGAAGATCCACCACTGGAAGGCGTAGAAGAAGTTCTGCAGCGGGAACGGAACGTCGGCCACGTCGATCGTCGGGGGCACGGGAGTCGGGGCGGGCGGAGCCTCGGGTGTCTGGGACTGCAGGACGACGAACCCGGGCGGGACGTCCTCACCCCACACCTGTGCCAGCGCGTTCTGGGAGATCGACACGATCTGCCCGTCCACAGGGACCGCGTCGGAGTAGAACACCTCATCGGGCTGGAGGACGCCCCTGACGAGGATCTCTCCCTGAGGCACACCCACGCCCGGGTCATCCGGCCCGACCACCCAGCCACGCAGCACCGGGATCAGCGCACCGACGTCGGTGCGCATCCCCGTCACGACCCATGCGCCGGGAGCGTCACCGAGTGCGCGGTTCGCGACCAGCACCTGCCGGTCAGCCTCATAAGTGCCGGAGAGGGTCACGGGGCGGCCGATCGCCTCGTTGGGCAGCGGATCGGTCACCGGCTCGGCGAGCACGCTCAGCACGTCGATCGGCGCGGCGATGGCCGCCCGTTCGGCCGCGAGGATCGCCTGCGTCCGGTCCCACTGCCAGCGGCCAAGGAAGAACGCCGCGACGATCAGGGCGAGCAGGACGACGGCCACCACCAGCCAGCGGGGGGTGAGGGCCAGTCGCAGCATCGCCCGGCCCATGACTACGTGCCGGAGGTCCCGGGCTGATCCCCGTCAGCCTGCTCACCGCGTTCGACGGCCTCCGCCTGGAGCCGACGGTCCAGGGCCTGCTCCTGGTCGTCGCGACCACCGGGCAGGCTCGTGTCGATCTTGCCGATCTGCTTGCGCAGCGAGCGCCAGAGGAAGAACACGGCAACCAGCAGCAGGGCCACGAACACCCCGGCGATCGGCAGTGCCCCGCTGATGAGCGACTGCTGCTCGTCCGGGTCGGTGGTCTCGGCCGGCAGGGCGGCCACGAGTGCGAGCAGGGTCACGATGCGTCCTCTCTCAGGCCGGTGAACAGGTCGTCCTCCGGCAGGGTCGTCTCGACGGTCGAGCGCACGAGCTCGTAGTCCTCGGTGGGCCACACCCGCTTCTGCAGATCCAGGGGCACAGCGAACCACTGGCCCTCGGGATCGATCTGCGTGCGGTGGGCGAGCAGAGCGGCATCGCGCACGTCGAAGTAGTCCGAGGCATCGACGCGGGTGGTCACGCGCGGGAACATGTCGTGGCGGTCGGACCAGTTCTTCAGCCAGTCCGCGTAGGGCGACTCCAGCCCGGCCTCGAGCATCGCCTCATGCACAGCAACGACGCGCGCCTTGGTGAACTGGTGGCCGTAGTAGACCTTCGCCACCGTCCACGGCTCACCGAGGTCCGAGCGGTAGGACGGATCCGCTGCCGCGTCCAGCGCCGCCATCGTCGTCTCGTGGGTGCGGACATGGTCGGGGTGCGGGTAGCCGCCGAGCTCGTCGTACGTCGTGACGACCTGGGGGCGATACGAGCGGATGAGCGCCACGAGCGGCGGCACAGTGTCCTCGACCGGAAGGTCGGCGAAGCAGCCAGCGGGCAGCGGGGGCTTGGGGTCGCCCTGCGGGAAGCCGGAGTCCTCGAATCCGAGCCACGCATGCTGGACGTCGAGGATCTCGACGGCCCGGGCCATCTCGGCCTGCCGCACGGCGAGCAGCCCGTGCTCGTCGACATCGGCCTGGGCTGCCGCATTGAGGACGTCTCCGCGCTCCCCGCCGGTGCAGGTCACGACCATGACGTCGATGCCCTCAGCGCGATACTTGGCGGTCGTGGCGGCGCCCTTGCTGGCCTCATCGTCGGGGTGCGCGTGCACGGCCATCAGGCGGAGGTCGGAGGTCACGGGGATAGTCTCCCCTACGTGTCCTCACCCTTCACCCGGGACCAACTCAGCCCGGCCATGCGCGAGCGCTACGGCATGGATCGTCGGCCCATCGGCCGGTGGATCACCGTTGCCGTGCTGGCCGTCGCGTTCGCCGGGACCCTCGTGTTCGTGGGCACGAATGTGCTGCAGAACCCGGTCGAGTTCCGTCTCGTCGCCTGGGAGGTCCAGGGACCGGACCATGTGGACGTGCAGATCTCCGTGGACCGTCCTGCCGAGGGTGACGTCACCTGCGTCATCCGGGCGCAGGATCGCAACCACATCGACCTCGGCTATGCCGTCGTGCCCATTCCCCCCGGTGAGGGCGGCATCCTGCTCGACTACCCGCTGGCGACCCTGACCGAGGCCTACGCGGTGGAGCTCCTCGGCTGCGCCGTCGATGCCGAGCCCGGGGTCTCACCCCCGCAGTTCCCGCCCGGCGTGGTGCCGCCCGCGCAGCCTTGGACGGCGGCCTGAGTCACCCCGAGCGGATCACCTGCGCTGATACACGTCGCGTCGATGACCGAGGGTGACCACGACGATCAGCAGCACACCGTCATCGATCGTGTAGAGGATCCGATAGTCGCCGACCCTGACTCGGTAGCCGGGGCGCCCGGACAACGGACGTGACGCCGGGGGCCGTGGATCCTCGGCGAGCAGCGCGATGACTCCCTGAAGGCGCTGCCGGTCTCCACGGGGGACCTTCTTCAGTGCGCGGACGGCAGCTGGCCGTAGTTCAACGCGGTAGCGCTGGCCCACGTGCGATCACGCCCAGCCCAGATCTGCCTTGGCCTGCTCCCAGGGGATGCTGTCTCCGGCCTCGTCGATGGCTTCATCGAACGCAGCGATGTCCTCAGCCTCCTCCAGGGCCGCGATCATCCGCTCGTACGCCTCAGGACTCACCACGACGGCCGCCGGAACCCCTCGACGCTCGATGGTCACCGCCTGGGTCTGCGCGCTGTCGAGGACATCCGACAGATGCTGGCGGGCATCAGCCACGCTGTAGGTCGTCATCTTCCAAATGTACATCAATGAGCTAAGGCATGTACATGCGCGGGCACGACGGCCCTTTCTCGATTCGGCGAGATTCCGCAGCGCAGGTAGCCTTTCCCGTTATGACCGAGACCGACATCACCTGGCTGACGCAGGAGGCGTACGACCGTCTCGTGGAGGAGCTCGCCGACCGCGAGGGCCCCACCCGCGAGGAGATCAAGACCCGCATCGCGAACGCCCGCGAGGAGGGTGACCTCAAGGAGAACGGCGGCTATCACGCCGCCCGCGAGGAGCAGGGCAAGAACGAGGCGCGCGTGCGCCAGCTCAAGCACCTGCTCGAGCACTCCCGCATCGGCGCCCCGGACTCCGCGCACGATGAGGTCGCGCCCGGCAAGGTCGTCACCGTCTACTTCGCCGCGTGGGACGAGGAGGAGACCTTCCTCCTCGGCTCCCGCGAGGAGGCCGCACACGCCTCCATCGAGGTCTACTCCCCCACCTCTCCCCTCGGCGGCGCGGTCAGCGGGGCCAGGGTCGGCGACACCGTCACCTACACCCTCGCCAACGGCAAGGAGATGAGCGTCGAGGTGCGCAAGGTCGAGCCGTACGGGGGCTGACATGCCGGACCCCCTCAGCGGCTCACCTGCCGGCACGGTCTCACCATCCGAAAGCGCGCCTGCCACACCCACTTCGACAGACGTCAACCCGAGCGCGGGCCACCCTGCATCAAGGTACGTCGGGTCCTATACCGCTATCGGCCTGAGAGTCGACGTCAGCAACATTGCGGAGGTCTTGGACCTTTTTGACGACGAGCGCTGAGGCACTGTGCTGGCCCGCATCGCCAGCCATCTCACGCCTGCGGTCCTGAAGGAGGTCCTCGACAAGTGAGCGGTCCTTCACGCGGCCCCGGAGCCGTTCCTGGGCACTGGCGACCGACATTGTGATCCGCGCGTCATCATCAAGCAGGGCCTGATCGACCATTTCCGGTGTGAGGGGCGGCCCATCGGCAGACACAGTGAAGGTCGGCAGTGAGTGTTCCTGCACCATGGGTGCATTGTTTGACGCACAGCACGGATGCGCAACCATGCGCTTCCTTGATGGTCTCTACGTCCCGACCGGTGCCTCGAACGCGACTGACACCGTGGTCAGGGGCTTGCCCTTGCTGGACTCCGCGGGCTTGTCCAGACCCAGTGCCTTGGCACCGTCACCCGCTCCGGCATCCCCAGCTCGATCCAGGACCTTGCCAGAGGAGTCGACGACGACGGACCGGGTCTTGCCGTCCACGATGAACGTCGTCGCCACCGACACGGTGTACTCGCCGGCCACCCCCTGACGCTCGAGGTAGGAAGCGATCCGCTTCGCGCGGTCACGGGCCAGGTCGAGGTTCTCATCGACTGTCGCAGCCGACGTCGCGACACCCACGACAAACACCTGAACGTCTTGCGCCCCAACAGGAATCGCGTCCACGACAGACTGCAGCTTCTCGCGGCCCGCGGCCGAGAACTTCGCGCTGCCACCCTTGTAGAACGCAGCCTCGCGGATCAGTCCGGACCGCATCGTCGGCGCACCCGCGACCACATCCATCAGCATGTTCACCGACCGCACCTGATCGGCCGGGGTCAGGCCATTGATCTGCAGCACGTACGCGCCCAGATCGACGCCCGACGGCACCGTGAACGTCGCCGCCACATCGCCCGCCCCATCAGCCGAAGCCGAGCCCAGGTAGACCGCACCGGCCGACGCGGCCTGCACCGCCATGCGGTGCATCACCCGTGACACCGTCCCGGCCGACATCGCACTGGCACTCATCGCGCCGGCCTGCCGAGGCACCGCGAACACGTTCACATCCGACCCCGGCAGATAGTCCGTGCCGTTCACCAGCACCCGGCCGCCCTGCGGCACCTGCATCGCACCGTTCACCGCGAGTCGCTCCGGAGCACCCGTCGGAGACTCGGTGCGCACCGACATCGTGAACTCGGTCGACAATGCCTCCCAGCCCGAATCAGACTCGTTGCGCACGAGCACCACACCGGACTCGGTCTCACCATCCAGCGTCACCGCGCCTGGCTCCGCACCGGAGAACACCGGAGCCGGTGGGGTCACGGGCGTCTTCGCCTGACCCTCACGATCCACCGGCACCGAGCCGCCACCGGTGGGTGCCGCACGCGTGATCGTCACCGTGTAGGTCTCGGTGTAGCGCGGATCCGAGGCCGTCACCTCGACCTCGATCTCGGTTGTGCCCACCGCCAGTGCGATCGTCGATGACGCCGTGCCGGACGTCACCGCCACGCCATCCACCGTCACCGAGGCTCCGGCCGAGGTGGTCGTCGGCGTCACCGTCACCGAGGCCACACCATTGGCCACCGAGGCCGTGTAATCCGTCGTCGCCGAGGCGAACGACGGCGTCAGCGGCACCGCTCCGGCAGTTCCGGTCACCGTGAGGTCGGACAGCGTCGCGTCGGACGACGGCACGTTGTACGTCGTCGTCGCGAGCGTTCCGGTGCCCATCCGGTTGATCGCACCCACCGAGAACGAGTACACCGCGCCGTTGGTCAGGCCCGTCACCGTGCAGAACCGATCTCCTACGGTCGCGAACGTGCAGGTCACCGGAGTCGTCGCCCCCGCGGACGTCGAGGTCACGGTCACCGCGTAGTAGGGCGACACCAGCGCTGCTCCACCATCCGACAGAGGTGCCTGCCATGAGAACTGAACTTCCGTCGCCGTCGCCGCCAACGTCGCCAGCGACCGCGGGGCCGACGGGGCCGTCGACGGATACTGCACCACCGTCGCCGTGTTGCCGGGGATCTCCGAGGAGTTCGCCGACGTGATCGCGACCACCTGGAAGTCGTACGACGTGCCGTTGCTCAGCCCCGTCACCTGATAGGCGGCCGTCGACTGCGTCGTCAGCGCGCTGGTCACCAACGACCACGTCGACGTGCCCGCGACTCGCGAGGACACCTCATAGCGCGTGAAGGTGCCACCACCGAGCTGTGCGTTCGTCAGTGCGGTCCACGACAGGTCGACCACCGTGTTCCCCGGCACCGCCGACAACGCGCCCACCGCGAACGCCGCCGTCGCCGGCGTCAGAGCCGTCGAAGCCGACGACGCCGGACCGGTGCCCGCGGAGTTGATCGCCGCGGCGGTGACCGTGTACTCCGTGCCGTTCACGAGCCCGGAGATGGTGCACGGAGAGGACGTGCACGACGTGTCCGTCACCGTCGCGCCCGAGCCCGTCGGCGTCGCCACGATCTGGTAGCCCGTGATCGACACCCCACCGGTGAAGCCCGGAGCGGCCACCCCCACCGTGATCGCCTGCGACGACGCCGACGCCGACGTGATCCGCGGCGCCGTCGGCAGCGCAGCCACCACCTGGAAGGCGCGCGTCACATCCGAGGCCGCCGCATACTGCGCATCGCCCGCCTGCGAAGCCGTGACGATGCACGTGCCGACGTTCCCGATCGTCACCACACCCAGCGTCGACACCGAGCACTCGGATGTCGTGGTCGATGAGTAGGTGACGGTCAGCCCCGACGACGCCGTCGCGCCCAAGGAGAAACTCGACGATCCATAGGACTTGTTCGACGGCTGCGTGAACGTGATGGTCTGGTTCAGCGACCCGACCTCGATCACCTGCGTCACCGCGGTGGCGGCGTTGAAGTTCGTGTAGGGCCCGGCTGCCGTCGCGGTCAGCGTGCACGTGCCCGTGGTGTTGAACGTCACCACGCCACCACTGATCGTGCAGGTCCCCGCGGCCGCCACCGACGGCGTAACGCCCGACGACGATCCCGTCACGGCCGAGATGGCCGACACCGTCGGCGTGTAGGTCCCCGTGGGTAGTGGCGATGCCGGCACCGAAGACGTGAAGGCGAGGGTCTGGTTCGCCTTGCCGATCGTCAGTGTCTGACTCGTGGCATTCACCTGGTTGTAGTTCGCGTCCGAGGCACGACGCGCGGTGATGATGCATGTGCCGACCGTGGAGTACGTCAGCGTCGAACCCGACACCGAGCAGCCGGTCGCCGTGCCATCAGAGGCACCGAACGACAGCGCACCGGTGCCCGATCCACCCGATGCTGCCAGCGCGATCGTCTCCCCGTAGATCGCAGTGTTCGCCGACGTGATCGTCAACGTCGCTTGGCTGGCCTTGGCGACCGTCAGGGTCACTCCGATCGAGTTCGCGTCGTAGTTCGCGGACGTCGGGGTGAACGTGGCCGTCAGGGTGGCGCTGCCCGCCCCCGCGATCGTCACGACCGCACCCGACACCGTCGCCACATCCGTATCCGACGAGGCGTAGCTCCACGATCCAGTCAGGCTGCCACCGGTCACACCCGTCGCGGTGGGGCTGGTGATGGTGAAGGGCGCATTGCCGTATGTCTTCGAGATGTTCGACCACGACAACGACGGGGTGGCCGCACTCACGGCCACCGTGCCGTCCACGTAGACAAAGGAGTAGTCGTCCGCAGCCGCACCGCTGCACGTGGTCGGGTACGAGCCCACATTCGACGTGGTCGTGTACGTGGTCGAGCACGTGGGGGTCGACGAGAGTGCACCGACACCCTGGCCGTTCACGAAGCCCGAGTACGACGCCGTGATCGTCGGCACCGCGTCGCCGTACGTCACGGCACTCGACGACGCTGTGACCGTCAGGGGTGCCTTCGCCACCGTCAGCGTCATGGTCGTGCTCGTCGACGCGTAGTTCGTCGTATCGGCCGGGGTGAAGGAGGCCGTCAGAGTGATGCCGACAGGGTCCGCCCCGACGATCGTCACCTCACCGGTGCTGGAGTTCACCGTCGCCACCGATGTGTCCCCGGAGGAGTAGGACACCGAACCGGCCAGCGCGGCACCCGTCACCCCGGTGATCGTCGGTGCCGCGGGAGTGAAGGCCGCGTCGCCGTATGTCGCCGAGGCATTCGACCAGACCATCGTCGGCGTCGCCTGCCCGATCGTCACCGTTCCCGGCGTGTAGGTGGTGAAGTCGTAGTTCGCGGCCACCGCCCCCGAGCACGACGTTGTCGGCGTCGTCCCCACAGCAGAGGTGGTCGTGTATGTCGTCGTGCACGTCGGCGCCGTCGTCAGCACCGACGACGTCTGACCGTTGACGAAGCCCGAGTACGACGCCGTGATCGTCGGAACCGCGTCGCCGTAGGTGACGGACGCCGACGAGGCTGTCACCGTGACTGGCGCCTGTGCGACCTCGACGGTCTCCGAGGCCAGCGTCAGAGCACCCGAGGTGTACTCCACCGTCACCGTGCCCGCGTCAGAGTCAGCACCCAGGCCGGAGAACGTCGCCACACC
>JAUHZW010000058.1 GCA_030425745.1 Actinomycetes bacterium | reverse complement strand
TGAACTCCTCGAGCGTCACGGCAAGGGACTGATCGGCACCACCGGATGCCCGAGCGGAGAGGTCAACCGCTGGCTCCAGGCGGGCAACTACGACCGCGCCCTCGCTGCCGCCGCTGACTTTCGCGACATCCTCGGCCGGGACAACTACTTCGTCGAGGTCATGGACCACGGTCTGGCCATCGAGCAGCGGTTCCGTCACGACCTCCTGCGCATCGCCAGGTCCCTGGACCTCCCGCTCATCGCCACGAACGATCTCCACTACGTCCACTCGGGAGACGCCGAGACGCATGATGTCCTGCTCTGCATCGGCACCCGCACCACGATGGACGACCCCAAGCGGTTCCGGTTCGATGCCCGCGACTTCTACGTCAAGAGCGGCGCCGAGATGCGCAGGCTCTGGTCCGAACTCCCGGAGGCCTGCGACAACACCCTCCTCATCGCCGAGCGCTGCAAGGTCGAGTTCGCCGAGGGCGCCAACCTCATGCCGCAGTTTCCCGTGCCGGCGGGGGAGTCGGAGGAGTCCTGGCTCGTCAAGGAGGTCGAGCGCGGCCTGCAGCAGCGCTACAGGGGCGCCGTGCCCGACGACGTTCGCAAGCAGGCGGAGTACGAAGTCAGCGTCATCATCCAGATGGGCTTTCCCGGCTACTTCCTCGTGACCGCCGATCTCGTCCGCTATGCGAAGGAGAACGGCATCCGGGTCGGTCCGGGCCGCGGATCGGCCGCGGGCGCCATGATCGCCTACGCGCTCGGCATCACCGAGCTCGATCCGATGAAGCACGGCCTGCTGTTCGAGCGGTTCCTCAATCCTGAGCGGGTCTCCATGCCCGACATCGACATGGATTTCGACGAACGTCGGCGCGGCGACATGATCCGGTACGCCACGGAGAAGTACGGCGAGGAGCGCGTGGCCCAGATCGTCACCTACGGGTCGATCAAGGCCAAGGCGGCCATCAAGGACAGCGCCCGGGTGCTCGGTCACCCGTACGCGCTGGGCGATCGCATCACCAAGGCCATGCCGCCGGCCGTGATGGGCAAGGACATCTCCCTCAAGGGCGCCTTCGACCCGACCAACCCGCGGTACGGCGAGGCGGTGGAGTTCCGGGCCCTGTACGAGGCTGAGGCCGAGGTGCGGCAGGTGGTCGACACCGCCAAGGGCCTGGAGGGTCTGAAGCGCCAGCCCGGGGTCCACGCGGCCGGTGTCATCCTGTGTCGCGAACCCCTGCTCGATGTCATCCCCGTCTGGCGTCGTGAGCAGGACGGCGCCGTCATCACCCAGTTCGACATGGGCGCCTGCGAGTCCCTCGGCCTGCTCAAGATGGACTTCCTCGGCCTGCGCAACCTCACCGTCCTCGACGACTGCCTGCGCTACATCGAGGCCAACCAGGGCACGGCCATCGTGCTCGAGGACCTCCCGCTGGACGACCGCCCCACCTACGAACTGCTCACGCGGGGCGACACCCTCGGCGTCTTCCAACTGGATGGCGGCCCCATGCGGGCCCTGCTCAGGTCGATGCAGCCGGACAACTTCGAGGACATCTCCGCGGTGCTCGCGCTCTACCGGCCCGGTCCCATGGGCGCGAACGCGCACAACGACTACGCCGACCGCAAGAACGGCCGCAAGCCGGTCGTCCCGATCCACCCGGAGCTCGCGGAACCGCTGGCCGACATCCTCGGCGACACCTACGGCCTGATCGTGTACCAGGAGCAGGTCATGGCGATCGCCCAGCAGCTCGCGGGCTACTCGCTGGGTGCCGCGGACCTGCTGCGTCGCGCGATGGGCAAGAAGAAGAAGGAGATCCTCGACAAGGAGTACGTCCCCTTCAGCGAGGGCATGAAGGCCAACGGATACTCCGATGACGCCATCCGGACGCTGTGGGACATCCTCGTCCCGTTCTCGGACTATGCCTTCAACAAGGCGCACACCGCCGGCTACGGCCTGGTGTCGTACTGGACCGCCTACCTGAAGGCCAACTATCCGGCCGAGTACATGGCCGGCCTGCTGACCAGCGTCAAGGACGACAAGGACAAGTCCGCCGTCTACCTCAACGAGTGCCGGCGCATGGGCATCAAGGTCCTGCCCCCGGACGTCAACGACTCGGACTCCGACTTCACTCCGCGTGGCAGCGACATCCGCTTCGGCCTGTCCGCCGTCCGCAATGTCGGCACCAACGTGGTCGACTCCATCATCGCCACGCGGCGCCGGATCGGCAGGTTCGCCGACTTCCATGACTTCATCGCCAAGGTCGACGCCTCCGTCTGCAACAAGCGCGTCATCGAATCACTCATCAAGTCGGGGGCCTTCGACTCCCTTGGGCACACCCGCAAGGGGCTCGTCCACATCCACGAGCAGGTCGTCGATGCCGCGGTCGACATCAAGCGAGCCGAGTCGCACGGGCAGTTCGACCTGTTCGGCGGTCTGGAGGCCGATGGCGACGAGGCCGTGGTGCCCCGGGAGGAGATCCCGGTCGGCGAGTGGGAGAAGACGATCCTGCTGGCGCATGAGCGCGAGATGCTCGGTCTGTACGTCTCCGATCATCCGCTGCACGGGGCCGAGCACCTGTTGGCGCAGCACGCGGACCGCACCATCGCCGCCGTGCTCATGGACGAGCGCTCCGACGGCAGCGTCGTGACGCTGGGCGGTCTGGTCACCTCGGTCCAGCGCAAGACGACCAAGCAGGGCTCGCCCTGGGCGATCCTCACCCTTGAGGACCTGGAGGGGTCGGTCGACGTGATGGTCTTTCCCCAGACCTACGGTGCGGTCGGCACCATGCTGGTCGACGATGCCGTGATCATCGTCCGTGCCCGCGTCGATCGCAGCGACGATGACGGCGTGCGCGTCGTGGCCATGGAGATCACCCAGCCGGATCTCAGCGAGGCTGGCTCGGGGCCGGTCCGGCTCACGATGGCCGTCTCGCGGTGCATCCCGCCGCTGGTGGAGCGACTCAAGGACGTCCTCGCCGCGCATCCCGGCACCACGGAAGTGAACCTTCATCTCACGGGTGGGGCGAAGACGACCGTCCTCCGGTTGGACGACCGCTATCGGGTGACCCCGTCGCCGTCGCTCTACGGCGACCTCAAGGCCCTGCTCGGCCCGACGTGCCTCGGATGAGCGTCGAACGCCGGGCTGGAGCGGTGATCACCGCCGGGGTCATCGTCGGCCTGATCAGCGGGGCGGCCCTCGGAGTCGTGTGGTCCGCCTTGGCTCCACGCGTTCCGCTCGTCGTGCGTCCGGAGTCGGCGTCCCCCCAGGGTTTCCAGCCCGAGGAGTACCTCGCCTCGGACATCGCCTTCGGGGTCCTCGGCCTGGTGGCCGGCGTCGCGGTCACGATCGGCCTGGCCTACATGCGACGCGAGCACCTGCTGTCTGTCCTCGTCGCTGCGCTCCTCGCGTCCGGGGTCGGCACGGCGGCCATGTGGTTCGTCGGAACCCGCCTCGGATCGGTCGATATCGAGGGCCTGCAGGCCACCACCACGAGCGAGATCATCGTCGATGCGCCGCTGACGGTCTCCCTTCCCGCGGTCTATCTCATGTGGCCGGTGGCGTCGGCGCTCATCGTCACCGTGCTCGCGCTCTCCGACTGGCTCGCCGAGGTCAAGCGCGGCCGATAGCTGCCACCGTGGCGCTCGTCATGGTGATGAGGTCCAACGGTGACAGGCCGATGTCGAGCCCGCGGCGGCCTCCGCTGACGTACACGCACTCCAGATCCAGTGCCGAGGCATCGACGTAGGTGGGCAGGGGACGCTTCTGACCGATCGGCGAGATGCCCCCGACGACGTAGCCGGTCAGCCTCTCGGCGGACTCCGGGTCGGACATCTGGGCCTTGCGACCGCCGGCCACGCTGGCGAGCGCCTTCAGGTCCAGCGAGCCGCTCACCGGGGCCACGGCCACCACAGAGGCCCCGTCGACCTGGGCGAGGAGGGTCTTGAACACCTGGCGCGGGTCCAGCCCCAACAGTTCGGCGGCCTCTTCGCCGAAGGAGTCTGACCGCGGATCGTGGTCGTAGGAGTGGATCGTGAAGGAGACTCCGGCTCGGGTCAGAGCCAGTGTCGCGGGCGTGCCTGCGCGGGTCGCGCGTGACATGGGATTTCCTTGCTGTCGAGGACGCGATCGACCTCCACTGTAGCCAGCGGCCGCGTCAGTTGGCCGACGGCGGTTGCCCGGGCAGTTCCACGGCCGGCATCGCCGACAGTTCGCTGATCAGCACGGTCTCCCGGATCAGCAACTGCTCGGCCAGGGTCAGTCGAGCACCGGTGGTGGGGGCGGACAGGAGTCGTTGTCGGTCATCGAGGGGCAGGACCATCGCCGCGGTCACGAGGTAGGACAGCACGGTCGGATCCTCGGGTGTCTCGTCCTCGCCGACCGAGGCCTGGACCTGGCCACCGAGGGCTGAGCGGTACTCCTGGAATCGCCGCGCGACGTGGACGGCCCTCAGTGCATCCTCGTCGTCCGCGGGCTCAGCGAGGAAGTCCACCCGGGCCCGGAGCAGCTCCTCGCTCGAGTCGAGGGAACGGATGCGGAAGCGTCGGGCACCTGTGGTCACGATGTCGTATCTGCCGTCGGGATGCTCCTCGACCTGACGGAGCACTGTCGTCACGCCGATCGGATAGAGCGCCTCGATCCCGTCCCGCTCGAGGGAACGACCCTCGCGGATCGCGATCATCCCGAACTCCCGCTCGTCCTCGTCCGGGCGATCCATGAGTTCGCGCACCAACTGCCGGTACCGCGGTTCGAAGATGTGCAGGGGAAGGACGAGACCGGGTACGAGCAGTGTGTTCAGCGGAAACAGCGGGAGCAGGTCCGACATCCCCGCAGCGTAAGGTAGGGGCGTGATCCGCCGCATCGACCTCCGTGGTTCGCACGCCAACCCCCGCGACGTCGTGCCCCGGGCGGCGATGGATGTCGCCGACGCCGGAGAGCGCATCCGTCCCATCCTCGGTGACATCCGCTCCGAGGGTGCCGCGGCCGTCCTCCGCTGGACGGAACAGCTGGACGGCGTCCGGCCCCCCGCGCTGCGTGTGCCGCCGGATGTCCTGGCTGAGCAGGCCGAGGCTCTCGACCCCGCGGTGCGGGCCGCCCTCCTGGAGTCCATCGCTCGGGCCCGTCGGGTGCACGCCGACCAGCGCCGCACGGACACCACCACCGTGGTCGTCCCCGGTGGCACGGTCACCGAGCGGTGGATCCCGGTCGAACGCGTCGGCCTCTACGTGCCGGGTGGCCGAGCGGTCTATCCGAGCAGCGTCATCATGAACGTCATCCCCGCGCAGGAGGCCGGTGTGGGCTCCCTTGCGGTGGTGTCCCCTCCGCAGCGTGACTTCGGGGGGTGGCCGCATCCCACGATCCTGGCGGCCTGCCACCTGCTCGGTGTCGAGGAGGTCTACGCCGTCGGCGGCGCACAGGCCGTGGCGATGCTGGCCTACGGCATCGACCTGCCCGACGGCGGGCGCTGCGAGCCCGTCGACCTCGTCACCGGCCCGGGCAATATTTACGTCACCGCCGCCAAGCGGGCGCTGCAGGGGGTCATCGGCATCGACTCCGAGGCCGGCCCCACCGAGGTGATGGTGCTGGCGGACTCCACGGCACAGCCCGCCCATGTGGCCGCCGATCTCATCAGCCAGGCCGAGCACGACACCCTGGCTGCTGCCGTCCTCGTCACCGACTCCCCAGAGCTCGCCGATCGCGTGGACGCCGAGGTCGCTCGGCAGCTGACCGAGACCAAGCACGTCGAGCGCATCACGGAGGCCCTGTCGGGCACGCAGAGCGCCATCGTCCTGGTCGAGGATCTCGAGCAGGGACTTGCGGTGGCCGACGCCTATGCGGCCGAGCATCTGGAGATCCAGACCCGCGACGCCCGCGAATGGGCCATGCGGGTGCGCAATGCCGGTGCGGTGTTCGTCGGGCCCCACGCTCCGGTCTCGCTGGGCGACTACTCGGCCGGCTCGAACCACGTGCTGCCGACTGCTGGCTCGGCCCGGCACTCCTCAGGGCTCTCGGTCCAGACGTTCCTGCGGGGCATCCATATCGTCGAGTACGACGAGAACGCCCTGCGCGACGTGGCTCCGCATGTCCTGGCCCTGTCGTCTGCCGAGGACCTTCCGGCGCACGGTCAGGCTATCCGGGCGCGCGTCGGAGACCCGGGTGCCGACACCGGAGAGCAGGCGTGAGCGGCGGGTTCGAGTTGCCGCTGCGCGATGACCTGGTCGGGGAGGAGTCCTACGGCGCCCCGCAGCTCGACGTGGCGGCCCGACTCAACGTCAACGAGAACCCGTTCTCCGTTCCCGCGCACCTCGCGCGCGCGATGGGCGACGCCGTCGCCGAGGCAGCCATCGGCCTCAACCGGTACCCGGACCGAGACGCCGTCGCACTCCGGGCGGCTCTGCGCGACTACATCGCGGCCGAGTCCGGGGTGCGCGTCGACGTCGATCAGATCTGGGCGGCCAACGGGTCGAACGAGGTCATGCAGCAGCTGTTCCTGGCATTCGGAGGCCCGGGCCGCGTCGCCATCACGTTCGATCCGACCTACTCCATGTACCCGGAGTATGCGCGGGACACCTTCACCGAGTACGTGACCTACCCGCGCGCGGACGACTTCCGCATCGATGTGGCTGAGGCCCGGCGCGTCATCGCCGAACGCGAGCCGAGCATCGTCATCCTGACGTCACCGAACAACCCCACCGGCACGGCGCTGCCCCTTGAGGACATCGCCCACATCGCTGAGGCGGCCCAGCAGGTCGGCGCGGTGATCATCATCGATGAGGCCTACGCCGAGTTCCGCCACGAAGGTGTCGCGTCGGCCTGCGTCCTGTTCGACGAGCACCCGAATCTCGTCGTGTCACGCACCATGTCGAAGGCCTTCGCCCTGGCCGGCGCTCGTCTCGGCTACGCCGTGGCGGCTGATCCTGCGCTGGTGTCGGCCCTCATGGTGGTGCGGCTGCCCTACCACCTGTCGGCGGTGACCCAGGCGGTCGCGCGCACGGCTCTGGAGCACGCGGATGTCCTGCAGGCGCAGGTGTCCCTGGTGCGCGAGGAGCGCGATGCGCTCGCCGAGTGGCTGGAGTCTGAAGGCTTCGAGGTGGCTCCGAGCGATGCGAACTTCCTGCTGTTCGGGCAGTTCGCCGATCGCGCCTCTGTGTGGCAGGGGCTGCTGGACCGCGGGGTGCTCATCCGGCAGACCGGCCCGGAGGGCTGGCTGCGTGTGACGGTGGGCACGCCGGAGGAGAACGGTATGTTCAGGTCGGCTCTGCAGGACGTCATGCAGGACGAAGCCGCCGGACGACGAGGTGAGAGCAGATGAGTCGCAGCGCGCGTGTCGAGCGCGGCACCAAGGAGAGCTCGGTGCTGATCGAGCTCGAGATCGATGGCACGGGCCAGAGCACGATCGAGACGGGTGTGCCGTTCTACGACCACATGCTCGCCCAGCTGGCCAAGCACGGCGGACTGGACCTCACGGTGCGCACCACCGGCGATCTCGAGGTCGACGCGCACCACACCGTCGAGGACACCACGCTCGCGCTGGGTCAGGCTCTCAACGAGGCGCTGGGCGATCGCGCCGGCCTGCGTCGCTACGGCGATGCTCTGGTGCCTCTGGACGAGGCCCTCGTGCAGTCGGCCGTGGACCTCTCTGGTCGGCCGTATCTCGTCCACGAGGAGCCAGAGCTCGTCGAGCTCATCGGCACCTACGACACGACGCTGACGCGGCACATCTTCGAGTCGCTGGTCGCCACGGCGCAGATCACCCTGCACGTTCGCGTCCTCTCGGGGCGCAATGCCCACCACATCGTCGAGGCCCAGTTCAAGTCCGTGGCGCGCTCGCTGCGCGATGCCGTGGCAACGGATCCGCGGGTGGTCGGCGTTCCGTCGACCAAGGGCACGCTCACCCCCAACGGCTGATGGCCGGCTGCAGCGTCGTCGTCCTCGACTACGGGTCCGGCAACCTTCGCTCTGCGCAGCGGGCGCTGGAGCGCGTCGGCGCGGACGTGACCGTCACCGACGACATCGAAGCCGGGATGGCGGCCGATGGCCTGGTGGTTCCGGGTGTCGGTGCCTACTCCGCCTGCATGGCGGGCATCCGCGCTGTGCGGGGAGATGTCCTGGTCGACCGCCGGCTGGCCGGTGGCCGCCCGGTTCTCGGCATCTGTGTCGGCATGCAGGTCATGTTCGACCTCGGTGTCGAGCACGGCGTTCAGGCTGAGGGACTCGGCCAATGGCCGGGCACGGTCGAGCGTCTGCACGCCGACGTGCTGCCGCACATGGGGTGGAACACGGTGCGCGTCCCGGAGGAGTCCGTCCTGTTCGATGGTGTCCGTGATGAGCGCTTCTACTTCGTGCACTCCTATGGCGTGCGCAGGTGGGAGTTCGAGACGCGTGACGAGAACATCGCACCGCCCGAGGTGACCTGGACGCACCATGGGGAGGATTTCGTGTCCGCCGTCGAGAACGGCCCTCTGTGCGCCACCCAGTTCCACCCGGAGAAGTCCGGCGATGCCGGGGCCACACTGCTCGAGAACTGGGTGCGCTCCCTCTAGCCGGAGTCGATGATGATGCGACTGGTCTGCCTCGGGGACTCCTTCACCGAGGGCATGTGCGACATCGCCCGGCCGGACGGCCACCACCTGGGCTGGGCCGATCGGGTGGCGCAGGCGCTGGCCACCGATGCTGCGCGGCGCGGCGACGCGGTGGAGTACGCGAATCTCGCGGTGCGAGGCAAGCTCCTCGACCAGGTGGTCGAGGAACAGGTCCCGGACGGTTGCGCCTTTGCTCCGAGCGTGCTGACCTTCCATGCCGGCGCCAACGACGTCCTGCGGCGGGGGACCGAGCTGCCGGCACTGTTCCGTCGCTATGCGACCGCAGTGTCCGCGGTGTCGGACTCGGCAGAGCGGGTGGTCCTGTTCACCGCGATCGGCCGGGCCGGGGGCACCGGACGGCTGGCCGGTCTGCTGGCCGAACGGTTCGGCCGGTTCAATGCCAACGTGCGGGGTGTCGCCGCCCAGCACGATGCCGTGGTGGTCGATCTGGAGTCGGCACCAGCACTCACGGATCGACGGCTCTGGAACGAGGACAGGCTCCACCTCACCCCGGAGGGGCATCGTCGGGTTGCGGCAGCGGTGCTGGAGGCCCTGGGCGTGGCCGATGCGCATCTGCTCGGGGGTGACGCGGGCTGGTGGCGCGAGCCCCTGGCTCCGCAACCGCCGATGAGTCGCACCGAGTCGATGCGTGCCGACACGGTGTGGGTGCGCCGCCACCTCCTGCCCTGGGTCGGCCGGCGGCTCAGGGGGGTCTCGAGCGGCGACGGCCGGATGCCGAAGGATCCGAAGCTCCGGATGATCTCTCCGACGGCCGATGGGCGGCCCGACGGGAACGCCCCGGCGGCTGGGTAGGGTTCCCAACGTGAACGCACCCCGCATGCTCGAGCTCCTGCCCGCCGTCGACGTGGCCGACGGGCAGGCCGTGCGCCTCGTCCAGGGCAAGGCCGGTACTGAGACCACCTACGGCTCGCCCCTCGATGCCGCCCGCGCCTGGGTGGAGCAGGGCGCCACGTGGATCCACCTCGTCGACCTCGACGCTGCCTTCGGTCGCGGAAGCAACGCCGACCTGCTCCGTGACGTCGTGCACTCGGTGAGGGGGCAGGTGCGTGTCGAACTGTCCGGAGGCATCCGCGATGACGAGTCGCTGAAGCGAGCCCTCGCCACGGGCTGTGAGCGCGTCAACCTCGGCACCGCCGCGATGGAGGATCCCGAGTGGACCGCGCAGGCCATCGCTGAGCATGGTGACCGGATCGCCGTGGGACTGGACGTGAAGGGCCACACCCTTGCCGCCCGTGGCTGGACCAAGGAGGGCGGCGATCTGTGGGAGGCGATCGGGCGTCTGGACGCGGCCGGCTGCGCTCGCTACGTGGTCACCGATGTGGCCAAGGACGGCACCATGAAGGGGCCGAACCTCCACCTGCTCAAGGAGGTGTGCAAGGTGACCGACCGCCCGGTCGTCGCCTCCGGCGGCATCTCCCGGCTGGAGGATCTGCACAAGCTCGCCGAGATGGTGCCGATCGGCATCGAGGGCGCGATCGTCGGGCGTGCGCTCTACGACGGCGCCTTCACCCTCGCCGAGGCGATCACGGCGATCGAGGCCCGGTACGACCCCTACGAGTGGGGACCGCCGCAGCCGTGAGCGTCGCTGTCCGCGTCATCC
>JAUHZW010000057.1 GCA_030425745.1 Actinomycetes bacterium | reverse complement strand
CCGGCCGGACATCACCGGCCAGGCCCACCTCGCCGAGGGCCACGAGCCCGGAGGGAAGAGCAGCGTCGGATGCGCTGCTGGCCATCGCCAGGGCGACGGCGAGGTCGGTGGCGGGTTCGGTGAGCTTCACACCGCCGACGGTGGCGGTGAAGCAGTCCTGCTGCGCGAGCTTCACGCCGGCCCGACGCTCGAGGACACCGAGCATCATGGCGACGCGGGCGTTGTCGAGTCCGGATGTCACGCGACGCGGTTGAGGTGTCGAGGTGGGGGCCACCAGGGCCTGCACCTCCGCGAGCAGCGGCCGGCGGCCCTCCATGGTCACCGTGACACAGGTGCCGGGAGCGGACTGGGTGCGATCGCCGAGGAACAGCCCGCTGGGATCGCTGAGCCCGATGATGCCGTCATCGATGAGTTCGAAGCAGCCGATCTCATCCGCAGCACCGAACCGGTTCTTCACCGCGCGCACCAGCCGCAGGGGTCCGTGACGGTCGCCCTCGAAATGCAGAACGACGTCGACGAGGTGCTCGAGGGTGCGAGGACCGGCCACCGTGCCGTCCTTCGTCACATGTCCCACGAGGACGACGACGACGCCCCGGGACTTGGCGACCGCGATCAGCGACGCGGCGACCTCCTTCACCTGGGTGACCCCACCCGCGGCGCCGTCGACCTCAGCGCTCGAGACGGTCTGCACCGAGTCGAGGATCAGCAACGTCGGCTCGACCGCATCGACGTGCCCGAGCACGGAGCCGAGGTCGGTCTCGGCGGCGAGGTAGAGCTCATCGGCCACCGCCCCGATGCGCTCGGCCCGGAGCCGCACCTGCGCAGCGGACTCCTCTCCGGTGGCGTACAGCACCCGGCATCCGGTGCGCGCCCAGGTCGCCGCTGTGTCGAGCAGCAGGGTCGACTTGCCGACCCCCGGCTCGCCGGCCAGCAGGATCACCGCACCGGGGACCAGGCCGCCGCCCAGCACTCGATCGAGTTCACCCACCCCGGTCGGCACGGCATGGGCGGTCGCGACGTCGACCGATCCGATCGGCACGGCCGGGCTGGCTCCGACCGCGGTGGGAGTCGTGCGGGCCTTGACCGCACCCGCCTCCTCGACGGTGCCCCAGGCCTGGCACTCACCGCAGCGTCCCACCCACTTGGTGGTGGTCCAGCCGCACTCGGTGCACCGGAAGGGCGGAGCCTGCGTCTTGGCCATGCGTCAGTGCTCGTCCGGGTCGGCAGGGTCGGCAGGGTGGGGAGCGAGTGCGAGGGGGGAGCGTCCGGAGGCCAGAAGCACCTGACGGGCCCGGCAGATCCGCGCGAGCTCCTCATAGGCCGCCTCGCCGATCAGGGCCGTGATCTCCTCCCGGCCCGACTCGTAGACCGCGACCTCGCCGACGTGCGCCTCGGTGCGTGAGGAGCAGTACCACTCGAAGTCGTGGCCGCCGGCGCCCCAGTGGCCGCGCTCGTACTCGCCGATGACGACGATCTGCAGCTCGGTGCCGTCCTCGACGGTGCGGTTCTCGTACGAGCGCCGGATCGGCAGCTGCCAGCACACCTCGGGCTTGGTCTCGATGAACGAGACGCCCTCCTGCTCGGCGAGGTGGTGCAGGGCGCAGCCGTAGCCGCCCGGGAAGTCGACGTCGTTGTGGAAGATGCAGGCACCCTTGACGACGCGGGTCTTCACTGCGCCGTCCTCCTTCTCCGTCCAGCCCTTCTTGTGGCCGGTCTTGTACCGCTGCCAGAGCTCCGGGGTGAGCTTCTCGACCCACGCGGTCACGCGCCTGCGGTCGTCCTTGTCGGAGAAGTGGGCGCCGTGCACGCAGCATCCTGCGTCGGGGCGGGCGGCATCGATGCCCTGGCAGCCTCGGCCGAAGATGCACGTCCAGCGGGAGGTGAGCCAGGTGAGGTCGGCCTTGATGATCTGACGGGGATCGGCGGGATCGGTGAACTCGATCCACTGCCGGGGGAGACCGAGGTCGACTTCGGGCATGTGAGCAGCCTAGGGCGGACGGGTGACATGCGGATGGCCGGTGAGCGTCCGGGTCGTGTCGTTCCGGCCGGAGGTGCGGTCGCAGTACGTCGGACCCGCGCCGGGATGTAGTTTCGTCCCCGTGAGACTCGGCGTGCTCGACCTCGGCTCGAACACCGTCCACCTGCTGCTGGTGGACGCCCATCATGGCGCGGCCCCGGTGCCGGCGTCCAAGCTCAAGATGCCCCTGCGGCTCTCCGAGCATCTCGGGGACGACGGCGCGGTCGATGACGCGGCGGTTCAGAAGCTCATCTCCTTCATCCGCGAGGGGCAGGAGCTCTCCGAGGACCTCGGCGCCACCGAGGTCATGGCCTTCGCTACCTCGGCGCTGCGCGGCGCCACCAACGGTGAGCAGGTGCTCGAGCAGATCCGCCGGGACACCGGGCTCGACGTGGAGGTGCTGTCCGGCGAGGACGAGGCGCGCACGACCTTCCTGGCCGTGCGGCGCTGGTTCGGCTGGTCCAGCGGCCGCATCCTCGCCCTGGACATCGGGGGTGGCTCCCTCGAACTCGCCTCGGGCACTGATGAGGAGCCCGATGTCGCAGTGTCCGTTCCGCTGGGTGCCGGCCGACTGACCCGCGATCTGCTCGACGGGGATCCGCCCACCCCGGAGTCCGTCCGTCGACTCCGCAAACATGCTCGGGCCACCATCGCCGAGGTCGTCGGTCGGCTCCGCCGGGTGGGTGAGCCGCGCATCGCGGTGGCCACGTCGAAGACCTTCAAGCAGCTCGCCCGCATCGCCGGGGCCGCACCCGCGAGCGAGGGCATCTACGTCCCACGGGTGCTCAAGGCCTCCGACCTGCATGACCTCGTCCCGAGGCTCGCTGACATGGACACTGCCGAACGGGCCCGCATCCCGGGGGTGTCCGAGGGTCGCTCAGCGCAGATGGTCGCCGGCGCCATCGTCGCGGAGGCTGCGGTCGACCTGCTCGAGATCGAGGAGCTCATGATCTGCCCCTGGGCCCTGCGGGAGGGCATCATCCTCCGGCGGCTGGACGGCATCGCGCCGTGAGCCCGGCTGCGGACAGCGCGGTCGACCCGCAGGTCGGTCTCACCGCGCCGGAGGTGGCCGAGCGGGTGGCTCGGGGCGAGGTCAACGCGGTCCCGGATGCCCGCAGCCGCAGCTTCGGCGACATCGTCAAGGCCAACACGTTCACGTGGTTCAACGGACTGATCGGCACGCTGTGGGTGATCATGCTGCTGGTCGCCCCGATCCAGGACTCGCTCTTCGGCTTCGTGATCGTGGCGAACACGGCCATCGGCATCATCCAGGAGTACCGGGCCGCTCGCACCCTCGCCAAACTGGCCGTCCTCGGCGAGGCCCGCCCCACCGTCCTGCGAGACGGTGAGGCCGTCTCGGTCGCCAAGGACGACGTGGTGCTGGACGACATCGTCGTGCTGACCGTCGGCGACCAGCTCGTCGTCGACGGCGTCATCCTCCGGTCGGACGGTCTGGAGATCGACGAGAGCCTGCTGACCGGTGAGGCTGACCCGGTCGACAAGGCCGCCGGTGATCAGGCGATGTCCGGGTCCTTCGTCGTCGCGGGATCCGGTGTCTACCGCGCGACCCGCGTGGGGGCGGAGTCGTTCGCGGGTCGCCTCACCGAGCAGGCCAAGGACTTCAACCTGACGAACTCCGAACTGCGGACGGCCATCAACGGTTTCATCCGAGCGATCTCGTTCCTCCTGATCCCGGTGGGGGTGCTGCTTCTGTGGTCGCAGTTCGTCCGGGCTGACCTGCCCTTCGACGAGGCCGTGCGCGGCACGATCGCCGGAGTGGTCACGATGGTTCCGGAGGGCCTGGTCCTGCTGACCTCGATCGCGATGGCCGTGTCGGTCATCCGGCTGGCCCAGAAGCGCGTGCTCGTGCAGGACATGCCCGCCGTGGAGGTCCTGGCCCGTGTCGACACCATCTGCGCGGACAAGACAGGCACCCTCACCGAGCCGGGCATGCGTGTCCAGAAGGTCGTGCCGCTGTCCCACGAGATGACGACGCAGGACGTCGGCCCGGTGCTGGGCGCGGTCGCCGCGAGCGCCGCGAGTCCCAACCCCACGCTGCAGGCGGTGGCGGACGAGTTCTCGTCGCCCGGCTGGACCGTCACGGGTGCCACGCCGTTCTCCAGTGCCCGCAAGTGGTCCGCGGCCGACTTCGGTGCCCACGGGGCGTGGGTGCTCGGCGCCCCCGAGATCGTCGGAGCCGGTGCCCCCGAGGCGGT
Source organism: Actinomycetes bacterium (assembly GCA_030425745.1). GTDB lineage: Bacteria > Actinomycetota > Actinomycetes > S36-B12 > S36-B12 > UBA10649. The sequence continues at coordinate 5,962 of JAUHZW010000057.1, read as the reverse complement.
CCGTCAGGAGGCGGACGACCTCGCCGGCACCGGCGCTCGGGTGCTGCTGCTGGCGCAGGCCGAGCACCTTCCCCCCGCCGATGAGCCGCTGACGACGCTCACTCCGGTCGCGCTGGTGTCGATCAGCCAGGAGCTGCGCCCGGATGCCGCTCAGACGGTGTCCTACTTCCTCGACCAGGACGTCACCGTCAAGGTCATCTCCGGTGACAATGCCGTCACCGTCGGGGCGATCGCCCAGGAGGCGGGCGTGCCCGGTGCCGATCACCCGGTCGACGCCCGTGACCTGCCCGACGATCCGCAGGATCTCGCGCAGCCGATCGAGGAGGCCAACGTCTTCGGACGCGTCACGCCGCTGCAGAAGCAGCAGATGGTCGAGGCGCTCCACCTGCGTGACTCCACCGTGGCGATGACCGGCGATGGCGTGAACGACGTCCTCGCGCTGAAGAAGGCCGACCTCGGCATCGCGATGGGGTCGGGCTCGGGTGCCACCCGCGCGGTGGCGCAGCTCGTGCTGCTCGACGACAAGTGGTCGGTGATGCCCAGCGTCGTCGCCGAGGGCCGCCGGGTGCTGGGCAACATCGAGCGCGTGTCTGATGTCTTCCTCACCAAGACCGCCTACTCCGTCGTGTTCTCGCTGTTCACGGGGATCTTCGCCGTCGCCTTCCCCTTCCTGCCCCGGCACCTCACGCTCGTGAGTGCCCTGACCATCGGCATTCCGGGGTTCTTCCTCGCGCTGATGCCGAACACCGAGCGGTTCCGGCCGGGGTTCCTGCGCCGCGTCCTGCTGTTCGCCGTGCCGTCCGGGGTCATCTGTGCGGCGTCGGCCCTGGTGAGCTACAGCGTCGCCCTGTGGGTCGGGGAGCCGCTGCTCAACGCCCAGTCCGCCGCCTGCATCACGCTGTTCATCGTCGCGGCCGGCGTCCTCCTGATGTCGGCACGGCCGCTCAACGCGATCAGGCTGGGAATCGTCGCGACGATGGTCGCGATGTTCATCGCTGTGCTGTACATCCCGTTCCTGTCCACGTTCTTCGCCGTGTCGCTGGGCCCGGAGAGGTACTCGTTCGTCGCCATCGGGGCCGGGCTCATCGGCGTGGTGCTCGTGTGGCTCGCCGCGCTGGTCACCGACCGCTGGCGCCGTCCGCCCAGCGCCCGGACGCGCCCCGCCCGGACGGCAGCCCGGCGATGAGCGCGGAGGTCCGGGTCGGCCTGTCCACCTCCTCGGTGTTCCCCGAGAGCACGGCTGCGGGCTTCGAGATCGCGGCCTACCTCGGCTACGACGGCGTCGAGGTGATGGTCGGCACGGACGCGACGAGTCAGGACCCGCAGGCGCTGCGCGCACTGTCGGAGCACTACGAGATCCCCATCCTCGCGATCCACGCGCCGTGCCTCCTCGTGACCCAGCACGTCTGGGGCACCGACCCGTGGGGCAAGCTCCAACGGGCTCAGGCGGCCGCTGAGAGCGTCGGCGCCGCGACCGTCGTCGTCCATCCGCCGTTCCGGTGGCAGCGCGACTACGCCAAGGAGTTCGTCACCGGACTCCACCGCATGGGCTCGGAGACCGACGTCCGCTTCGCGGTCGAGAACATGTTCCCGTGGCGCGCCGGCCCGGGATCGGTCGGCGCCTACCTGCCGGACTGGGACGTCCGCAATGACGACTACCCGCACACGACCCTCGATCTGTCGCACACGGCCGTGTCCCAGTCCGACGCGACGGAGATGGCCGTCGACCTGGGGGAGCGTCTTGCGCATCTGCATCTCGCGGATGGCACCGACTCGGTGCGCGACGAGCACCTCGTGCCCGGGCGAGGCGAGCAGCCGGTCGCTCGGGTGCTCACCCACCTGGCGGCCACCGGCTTCGATGGCCATGTCATCGCCGAGGTGAGCACCCGCAAGGCCGCAGACCGACAGGAGCGGCTCGCCGATCTTGCTGAGACGCTCGCCTTCGCGCGGCTGCACCTGGGTCAGGGGCCGCACGCCCGAGCGGCCGACATTCCCGACCGCAGCGCCTAGTCTGTTCTCCGTGGCCAACACCCCGATCAGCCCGCAGGATGCCGCCGGTGCGGTGCTGCAGGCGGCGCGCCTGGCCTTCGAGTCCCGTGGGTATGCCGGGACGACCCTGAAGTCCGTGGCCGTGGCTGCGGGTGTGGCCCCGGATGTCCTGAAGTCGGTCTACCAGAACAAGGAACGGCTCTTCGCCGCGGCGATGCGGCTGCCCTTCGACCCGGCCCAGGCCATCCCGGAGCTCATCGCCCCGGGTCTGGACGGCATGGGGGATCGACTGGTCCGGATGGCCCTGACCCTGATGGACGACGACAAGGTGCGCGCCGACCTCACCCGGCTCGTCTCCTCGGAGCAGGGCATGGGAGCGACCGCGGGTGCGGCTCGCGCGGCCGCGTCCTCGGAGTCCCTGGCCCAGCTCCGACTGGTGTCGGAGTACTTCTCCAGCACGGTCGTCGACGGGGCGGTGGCCGCAGTGGGGGTTCCCGATGCCCGGCTCCGTGTCGGCCTGATCACCTCACATCTGCTCGGGCTCATGACGACCAGATACCTGCTCCGGCTCGAGCCGGTCGCCTCGGCGAGCGAGGACGAGCTCGTCGCGCTCATCGGGCCGGCCATCCAGGCGCTGCTAGATCCGACCAACCGGGTCACCGGTCCGGGGCAGGCGGGCAGCGCATGATTCGTGAGGCCCTGGCCTCGGTCGCCCGCAATGAGTCCCTCGGTGGGGTGCTGGGGCGCACTCCGGTGGCGCGTGACCTGGTGTCGCGGGTCGTCGGCGGCGAGAGTCTGGACGAGGTGCTGCCGCTGGTGTCCGATCTCGCGGACCGCGGCTACTTCGCCGCCCTCGAGCGGGTGGCGCCCGACGTGCAGAGCGGCGTCGAGGCGCAGGAGGCCGCTGCCGGCTACGCGGAGGTCATCGATGCGGTCGCGGCCTCCGGCCTGGCGGGTGTCGCGGAGGTGGTGCTCTTCCCCGAGTCACTCGGGCAGGTGCTGGACCGGGGAGCCGACACCGCCTACGAGCGCCTCGACGCGCTCGCCGCGCAGGGCAGCGCGACAGGTGTTCCGCTGAGACTGGGAATCGCCGACCCGACGGACCTCGCCGAGGCCCTGACCTGGGTGGATCCGCTTCTGGCGCGTGGTGATGATCTCGGCGTGACCCTCCCGGCCATCCTGCGCAGCACGGAGGCCGACTGTGTCCGGCTGGCCGACCACCGCGTCCGGCTGGTCAAGGGTGCCCGGGGCGACGGCACCGAGACCTACCGGCAGCCGATCGAGACCGACAAGGCATTCGTGCGCTGCGCGAAGACCCTGCTGCAGGGTGGCGGCGAGCCTTCCTTCGCCACCCACGACACCCGCCTGATCGAGATCGTGGAGTCGCTGGCCGACCGCTACGGCCGGGCCCCCCACAGCTTCGAGTTCGCCTTCTACCTCGGTCGGCAGACCGGCCAGCAGGAGCGGCTGCTGGCTGCCGGCCACCGCGTCCGGGTCTACGTCCCCTTCGGTCCGCGATGGTTCGAGCGGCTCGTGGGAGGCTTGGCGGAACAGCCCGGGGGCATCGGCGGGGCCCTGCGGTCCCTGCTTCCGGGCTGAGCCGACGGCACGCAGCAACGGATGAAGGAGTGGGTTCATGCGCATCGCGATCCTGGGGGGCGGCGTCATGGGCGAGACCCTGGCCACCGGACTGCTCCGCCGAGAGCCGCGGCCGCAGGTCGTCGTCGCCGAGAAGCGTGCTGAGCGTGCGGCAGAACTTGCCGCCAGTCTCGATGTCGTCATCGCCGAGCCGCTCGATGCGGTGGCCGGTGCCGACGTCGTCGTCCTCGTCGTCAAGCCGCAGGACACCATGGCCCTGCTGGATGAGGTGAGGTCTGTCATTCCGACGGGCGCTGTGGTCATCTCGATAGCCGCCGGCATCCGCACGGCCAGCATCGAGCAGGCGGTCGCGGGAGGGGTCAACGTGGTGCGGGCGATGCCCAACACCCCGGCGCGCATCGACCAGGGCGTCACGGGCATAAGCGCCGGAGCCGGCTGCTCGCCCGAGGCCCTGGCGCTTGCCGAGGAGCTCATGGCCAGCGTCGGCCTTGTGGTGACGGTGCCCGAGGATCTGCAGGACGCCGTCACCGCCGTGTCCGGGAGCGGTCCGGCCTACCTGTTCTACCTCGCCGAGGCGATGACGTCCGCCGGCATGGATCTCGGCCTCGATGAGGCCGACGCGATCCGCATGGTGAACCAGACCCTCCTCGGGGCGGCGATGCTGCTCTCCTCGTCGGGAGAATCCGCTGCCGACCTGCGCCGGAAGGTCACCTCGCCCGGAGGCACCACCGCCGCGGCGATCGGCACGATGGACGATCACGAGGTGGCCGAGGGAGTCCGAGCCGCCCTTCGCGCGGCTCGTGACCGCAGCCGCGAGCTCTCCGGAGCCTGACCATGAGTGAGCAGGTCGGGGTCGTCTGGGATCCGCGTCTGGCGGAGTACGACTTCGGCCCGGGTCACCCGCTGGCTCCGATCCGGGTGCAGTTGGCGATGCGCCTGGTGGCGGATTTCGGCCTCCTCGGATCCACTCGGGCGCAGATGATCGGGCCGGTCGAGCCGGTGCCCGACGCAGCGCTTCTGCGGGTCCACGATGCCGAGTTCGTGGCCGCGGTCAAGGCGGCGTCGTCGGACCCGCACTTCTACGACGAGGCGCGTGGACTCGGCACGGCGGACGACCCGGTGTTCGCCGAGATGCACACCGCGGCGGCCCGGGTCTGCGGAGCGACGCTGGCCGCGGCCGAGGCGGTGTGGTCCGGAAGTGTGGAGCACGCGGTGAACCTCGCCGGCGGGCTGCACCACGCCATGGCCGACCGCGCGGCCGGGTTCTGCGTCTACAACGACATCGCCGTCGCGATCGCCGCGCTGCTGGATCAGGGTGCGGAGCGGGTGGCCTACGTCGATGTCGACGTCCACCACGGTGACGGGGTCGAGAGCATCTTCGCCGACGACCCTCGCGTGCTGACCATCTCGCTGCACGAGAGCCCGGCGAGCCTGTTTCCGGGCACCGGGTGGCCGGCCGACACCGGCGGCCCGAAGGCACCGGGCTCGGCCGTGAACGTCGCGCTGCCGTCGGGCACCAGCGACCAGGGCTGGCTGCGCGCGCTGCACGGGGTGGTCCCCGAGCTTCTCGAGGCCTTCGAGCCGCAGGTGCTGATCACCCAGCACGGTGTCGACACGCACTTCGAGGACCCGCTGGCGCATCTGCTGGTTTCGCTGGACGGCCAGCGGATGGCGTTCGCCGCCCTGCACCGCTGGGCGCACCGCTACGCCGGTGGGCGATGGGTGGCCGTCGGCGGCGGCGGCTACGAGTGGGTCGACGTCGTCCCACGTGCGTGGACGCACCTGATGGCCGAGGCGCTCGGCTCACCCATCCCTCCGGAGACCGATCTGCCGGAGGGCTTCCACGAGTTCGTGCTGGAGGCATTGGGTCGGCAGGCTCCCGGCCGCATGACCGATGGTCGGGACCCGTGGCCCAAGCCGCTCGAGCAGGGGTTCGACCCCGACGACCCGGTCGACGGTGCGGTGCTGGCCACCCGCGAGGCCGTGTTCCCGCACCACGGTCTGGATCCCGAGCCGGCCGTCTGGTTCTGACGCCGGCGGCGACACCTCGATGTGGTCTCCATCACCGGAAGGTCGCAGGATCGTGCGGATTTCCGCATTCAACTTTCCCGACAGCCCCACGGGCCACTAGTCTTCGAGCGCCCGTTGTCGTGGTCTCCGGAGGGGAAGCCGGTGCGACTGGGGGCAGAGAGTTCGGTGTGACATGGCAGCGACCCCCGACCGGGACCTGAACGACGTCCGGTTCCTTACCGTCGCCGAGGTGGCGTCGATGATGCGCGTCTCCAAGATGACGGTGTACCGACTCGTGCACAACGGCGACCTGCCGGCCGTGCGCGTGGGTCGCTCGTTCCGGGTGCCGGAGCAGGCGGTGACC